>SDNM01000123.1 GCA_004524385.1 Promethearchaeota archaeon | reverse complement strand
GAATCCTATAATAACGTTGTTGCCGAAATGATATTAAAAATTTGTACGAGTAATTAAAAAACAGATTAATCTTTTCTTACATACTTATTCTAATTTTTTCAATTTTAAAGCCATCTTAATGAATAATTTCTCCATATTCAATTGATAGCCTATTAATGGTGTCAATTGCATTTGAGAAGCATTTTTCGATATTTCAATATACCCGAATTGTTCTCACTCTTTCAAATCTTCGTGTATATTCTTTTTATTTCGCAGTTTTTTAATATCCTGAATTTTTCCAATACCCGCATTTTGAAGACAGCAGACAAGCACACAGAATAATGTCGCAGCTAATCTTGGTTTTCCTTCGAACGGATTAGCAGAAATAGTATCTGAAATTTCAGAATCAAAAGAAAGAAACCAGTGTGAGTCTATAGGATTATATTTCACCTCTAATCCTAAAGGTTCTATATATTTAGATAAATTGGTGAGTAAATCTTGAAAATAATATGTTCTATTCTTCCCTGTAATATTCAATGCTTGCAGAACTTGTTCTTCTGTAGCTCCAACTTGATGTAATCCTATTTTATTACTTAATAAATGCATTAAAATTGATATTTCATTCAATTTATAAACCAACTCCTTATTTATATAAAGTATTTGTTTCTTTTTGATATTTAATTATGCCTAATTGAAGAAGATGTAAAAGAAAGACGAACTTTTCAAAAATTTCCATTTGATCTGAATCATCCGTAAAAATCACGTCGAACGAGCACGGTAATTTACCTTGAATGGAATTAAAGAATTCCATCATCTTTTCAGAAAATTTGAGTTTTGGAACTTCCAATATAAAATCGCCTCCTTCATCCGTCTTTTGTAAATGTTCAATAGAATATGACTCCCTTATGAGTTTACTTAGTCTTTCTTTTGAAATCTCTAAAAAGTCCATGGAGAGAGCATCTAATGTGAAGATCATACTCCAACATCCTTCAAATAAATCATATATTTCGGCGTCGCTTGGTTTTGAATTCATATATTGTGTGAACTTTTCTTGAGTATCTAATGAACTCAGCAACTTTTTAAGCTCATCAAACTTTTGGTTAAGAATATCACATGTATGTTTGTAGATTAACGATTCTTTATCAAGATTATCAATGTTTAAAGTATCTCTTATTTGATTAAACATTGGAACTAAATCCAAATCTAAGAGTGAAATCTTACCTTCGAGAATACCATCGTGAACATCCTTTATTCTCTTATCTAATTCCTCTAAAAGATTATCTTCTATCATTTAATGCTTTTTCTTTATAATTTTTGGTTTGAATATTGTTGAAACCTCATTTTTTCCAACTCTCGCCACACCAATTATTTTATCCGCGAGTAAATACAACGATTTTGAGGATGTAGGTAAAAATAGAAATAATTGAATGGCAGGATTTTCTTCCAAAGTAGCTTTTATCATTTGATAAACTGCTTCCGAATTTTTGTCATCAAGAAACATAGCCGCCTCATCAAACATACATAGAGGAGAAGGTTTTATCTCCTGCAAAGAAAGCATTAAACAAATAGATATCATCGAAACTTGGCCTCCGCTTAAAGCTGAACATGATACAAGCTGCTTTTTTGTAGTTGAAGCTTTAATATCTACACCCAATTCCTCAAAATCACCTATTAATTCAAGAGAGCAATATTCATTGATTTGAGATGATTTAAATTTTCGATTAATTTTGGTTTTTAAATCATTGAGAACTACTTTAAACTTATCATTATAAGTTGTTTCCATTTTCTTTTCTGTATTTAGAGCCGCTTTAATATCCTTTTCTAATTCCTTTTGGTTTAATGAGATTTCCTTTAATCCCTCTAATATCTGATCCTTTTCAACTAAAATGGAATCGTCGACATCTAAATATTTCATCAATTTTTTATCGATTAGTAAAATATCATTTTTAATTTCTTCTATAGGGCGAATCTTAATTTCTTCTTTAGAGATTAATGGTCCGATTTTAGTATTAATTCGTTCTAAATCTTCTTCTTTAGTTTCTAATTCTTGTTTAGAATAATTTAATTGGGTATTTTCTTGTTCTAAATTAAGACTTATTTGAAGGTTAGTTTTATCTAAAGCTCTTTTCTCTTCTAAAATTTTGCTTTTTTCTTCCTTCAGATTTACCATCTGCTCATCAATAGAATTAAGTTCATCATCGATAGCTTCTAATTCTCGATATACTTCAAATGCTTCATTATCTGCCTTCTGGAAAACATCTTGATTTGTCTTAAATTCCTTTTTAATTTCATTCAAGACATCTCTGTGTGTTTTCAATCGTGAAGCGACTTCGTTAAGAATTTCCTGCTTTTCTATTAATGATTTATCCCATTTTTTCTTTTCATCATTAAGATTATTTAATTCTTCGGGAATTTTCTTTATTCTCTTATTCCATTTAAAAAATTCGGGATCTTTTTGGGATTCTAACTTTTTTATTGAAGTATTTAATATCTTGATTTCTTCCTGAATCGAATTATTTACATCAGCCAATTTTGAACGTTGGTCATATAAATTGTTCTTTTTTGCAGTTAATCGTTGTCTTTGATTAAAACTATATAATAAATCGTTGAAAGTTTCTTTTTTCCCAAATAAATCTCGCTGTTTTTCATCCAATTTTGAAGCTTGAACTCTTAATTCTAATATTCGTTCATTTAACGCGCTTATTTCAGACTCTAATTTGCTTGCTTGTTCTTCTTGTGTCCCCGCACTTAATAGGCCTTTTAAATTCTTTAAAAATGGAGTTTCATAGACATACTTATAAGAAATTATCTGCTCTCCTTTTAAGGTTACACATTTTCCTTTAAAATTGTATTTTTGATACGTTTCTTTTCCAGAACGATAATCCTTAACCACTAAACAGTTTTTTATTTTTGAATATAATACTTTTTTAATATCTATATCATTATCAATGACTTTAATTAGCTCAGCTAAATAACCTATTACACCAGAACCAGTTATTGAAGGTAAAGGTGAGATTTTTTGCTCTTTAGGAACATAAATGTTACAATATGCTTTATATTTGTTTTTAAGTCTTTTTAATAATTCCAATGTATCCCAATTATCTGCAATAAAGCTATATAATAACTTTTCCCCCAAGACAGATTCTATCGCATAGGATAACCTATCGTCATATTTTAAATATTCAATAATGGGACCCTTTACATTAAGCTCTCGCTTTCTTATTTCCTCTTTTAGAATCGTAATCTGAGACGGAAGAATTATACGCCGCTCCCTCAGAGAAACTTGCAGAGGCTTTAATCTATTTATCTTTTTATATTTTTCTCTTTCGAGGTCTTGAATATTGGTATCAAGCGTAAAAAGCTCATTCCTAGCTACCTTTAATTCTTGATCAAGTTTAGATAAAAGATTTTTCGTTGGATTTTCTAAAAACCATTTATGTTTTTCTAATTTATGCTCAATATCCTTAAAACTCTGAAATATTTGGCTGATCTCATTATTTAGACTTTTTATTTCATCATTGTTTTGTTGAATTAGAGTTTTCTTTTCCTTTTTATCAGAAATCAATTGATTATATTTTGCCAAGAATTCTTCATTACGCTTTATTTTTTGTGTTAGCGTGTTCTGCTCTTTTATGAGGTTATCGATCCTAGTTTCTATATTGGTTTTTTCTTGATTAATAATCTTAATCTCATTGTCGATACTTGTTTTTTGGCTCTTATAATTATTCAAGACTTTTTCTAATTTGGAGATTTTATCTGATAATAGATCAAGTTCCTGTTTCTTTCTTACTTTCTCATTCTGCCAATTCTGAATTTTATCGATTAATTGCTTTTTCCTAAATTTTTTCTCTCCAATCTGAACTGAAAGATTATTAACGTTCTCATCTATTTTTAATATCTGTTCCTCCACGATTTTAATAGACTTTTCAATATTTGCCTTAGATTTCTTAACTTCATCAATATCTACTTGAAGTTTTAGGATATTTCTTTTTAGAGTTTTTATTTCATCTTGTAACTTATATCTATTTGCCCATAAAAGCTCATCTTCATAGCCATTCTTGATTTCGACCAATTTTTTTTTCTGTTCCAAGCGTTCAAGCTTAGGTTGTAATAATTCCAAGCTTATATTGAGAACATTCCTCTTGTTAGAAATGGACTGTAATTCCTTGTTCATGCTAAGAACATTTTTTTTCTGTTGTAAGATCTCTTCTCGTAATCCTTTAAGTCCAATGCCTTCCTCAAGAAAAGTACATAATTCAGTTGGTTTTAAATTTTTAATTAAATCAATTTTTCCCTGGCTTACGAACGCAAAATGATTATCAGGATTATAATTCAAATCTTTAATTAATTCTTGAAGTTCTTGAACATGTATCCGCTTAAAATCGGCATCATCACTTCTCTTGATTGAAAAGTATGGTGAATGTCCTCTTATAACAGTTCTTCTAACTTGGATTAGCTCATCTTGGTTTTGAATATGGATCTCAACCATTGCATGATTTTGACCATGTCTAATAAAGTCCGACCATCTTGAGTAGCGCTCGTCTCTTTCATTGCTTCCTAAACCAAATTTAATCGCTTGGTAAATGGAAGTTTTTCCCGACCAATTAGGACCGATTATTAAACAAAATTTTCCCTTTTCAAAATCTACCTCATCCCTTTGAAACGATAAGAAATTCTCTAAAATAACCTTTCTAATATATACTCCATCAATGAGATTTTCCTTAAATTGGCCTTTACTACTCATAATTTATCTTTAAAAAACTTATTATTATTATTTTCCAAATGCGTTCTTCAAAAGATCTACCCTTTTCTTAGCTTTCTCCAAATTTAGATTTGCAATATTAGGAGAATCGTTTAAAATGAAAGGATATCTCGCTAAAATTTTTCTTTCATTATCCTCTAGAACTTCATTCTTCTGTAGTTTATCAATAATAATCAATAACTCATTATAATTCTTTGAAGCCGCATTTTCATATAATTGGTTAAGCATAAATTCTGAAACACCCATTTCACGTATTCCATTAAGAATTGCATCTTTATCCAGTAAATTCTTAATATCTTTTTCTTTAACTTCAGTACTCTGAACGGTCGTATCTTGAACTATATCTTCAGTCTTATCTTTTATCATCGTTACTCTATCATTTATAACTGTTGATGGGATAAATTCTCCTGTTTCAATGAGATCTATTATGGTATCAGTAATCTCATTGCTTACGGTATTCAAATCAGAATTTAAATGATGCTTAAAAATCGCAATTTTTAACAATTGCTTTATATCCTTGACTTCCCAATTTTCAGTGGAATTAATAACGGCATTAATATCAAAAACTATTTTTGTATTTTTTTCTGAAAAATTCCTGAGAACGGTCTCACGTTCAAATCTATTCAATACTGGAATTTTAATGAATAAATCAAATATTTCAAAAATATCACTTGAAAATCTATAAATCTCCTTGTAATCATAATTAAGCCATACCAAAATAAAATCTTTTTCAATGAAATTTATTTTATTTATGTTATTTTTAAAGTGGTTAATAAATCTCTGCATAAGGCTTTCAAATTTTAATGATCCATTAAAATCGTAATTATAAGGCTGATT
>SDNM01000122.1 GCA_004524385.1 Promethearchaeota archaeon | reverse complement strand
TTACTCTCCGGGTGCGCGACCTGAAGGGAAGAAGGCATATAAAGTAAAAGAGTTTGTCAAAGACACCCTTGCAATTGCCGATGAGCTTGGATGGACGGATCGTCCCTTTCATCTCATGGGTACCAGTATCGGAGCCGTAATCGCATGGGTTCTTGCCGGAAAGTATCCTAAGCGGGTTGCGACGCTGGTCTGTATCAACCAACCACATCCTATGGCTATTGTTGATACGATGGAGACAAAAGCGGCGGATACCCAACGCGAAGGGTATAGATATTTTGTTGAATTTAGAAAAGAAGGCAAAGAATTGGAAAATTTTGAGGGTATTTTCGAGCGTATTGCATTACCCGCCGAAGAGATTGATCCATATCGTGAAGCACTCGGTAGCGATGAAGCGCTTCGCGCTGTTTTTCACTGGTATCGGGTACTTAGTGTTCCAGTATTAAAACCAGTTGTCATGCCCACTCTGTATATTTGGCCCCGAAATGTAAAAAATGTCAAAAAAGAGACGGCAGAGGCAAATGAGCATTATGTTAAAGGGCCGTATCAATTCGAGATTCTCGAAAAAGCACTCAATTTTGCACTTCAAATGGA
The DNA here is from genome assembly GCA_004524385.1 of Promethearchaeota archaeon. Lineage (GTDB taxonomy): Archaea > Asgardarchaeota > Lokiarchaeia > Sigyniarchaeales > SOKP01 > LW40-45. Next base: position 4,991 of record SDNM01000122.1, on the reverse strand, counting down.
GCCTGAAAGGATAACCCATTTGTTGCTTGAGCATCTAGCTGAACACACTCAATAAAACTAAGTGTTGAAGATTCACTTTAGACACCCATAATTTTTCTTAAGGATTTCATAAAATAATCATTCTCTTTGTTAGTTCCTATAGTCACTCTAATATATTCCGAACTTAAGGAATAATGATTTGATACATCAGAGACTAGTACATCATGTTCTGCGAGTGTTCTTGCAAGATCATGCATTTTTGATTTCATTAGAAAAAAATTTGTATAACTCGGGTAGACTCTTAAATCCATATCTGATACTAGACTCATTATTCTCTTTTTTTCTTGGTCAATTTCTTCAATATATTTAATCATATAATCAATATTATCTAAGGCATGGATTGCAGCAATTACGCTTGGAGATGGAAGCATTATATCAAGCCCTTCAAATCTTTTTTGAATTATCTCCCCGGCGATTAAATATCCTATTCCTGATCCTGCTAAACCAAACGATTTACTTAAAGTTCTTGATACAGCTAAATTTGGATAATCTTTTATCAAATTAGCGAAAGATATTTTTGAAAATTCAAAATATGCCTCGTCTATTAATAAAATCACATTTTCATTTTCTAAAATCATTTCAACATCTTTTTGATTAAAAAGCAGACTTCCTGTAGGATTATTTGGATTATCAAATACAATCAAGGTTGGCTTATTAATCTCATCGATAAACGAGTCTATTGAGAGGTTGAATTCTGGTTCTCTTAATCTAATTTTCAATAGTGGAGAAGATGTTTTTTGAGCTGCATTAGAAATTAAAAAGAAGGTAGGATCGGGTATGATAATTTCTCTTTCTCTTGAAAAAAGAAAAATAAATTCTTTAATTAAAATATCTGAGCCTGAGCTTAAAATTATTGAATTTTCAGGTGCTTTTGAATACTCTGATATTAATTTAACTAATTTATTGACTTTAATTTGGGGCGTGTAACGGTTTATTTCATCTAAACTCTTTTTAACTGGTTTTAAAACCTCAATTGGAGGTGGTTTGGGCATTTCGTTGTTATCTAATTTAATTTTCATTTTATCAATCATCTCTTTTTAGCAATTTTTAGATCTTTCTAAATATAATTCTTAATCAATTTTCTTTTTTTTTATTAAATTCGTTCATTATAATATCAATAAGATAAATTTAAATTGTTACTCATCAATATTTATCTAAAACTAATTTAAAAGTGATCAAATGACTCACGTTTCAGATTTATTTAAACTAGATGAAAAAGTCGCTTTGGTAACTGGAGGCGGAAGAGGATTAGGTTATTTTTCTGCTGAAGGATTGGTAGAAGCTGGAGCAGATGTAGCCATTTGTGGTAGAGATATTCACGGAAAGTTGGATGATGCCGTGGAAAAGTTGAAAAAAAAAGGAAAAGATTGTATAGCGATTAAGTGCGACATAACGCAAGAAGCAGAAGTCAAGCAGATGGCAAAAAAAATAAAGGACTATTACGGGAAATGCGATATTCTTGTAAATAACGCAGGACTCGGCGATCTAGGCCCTTCGAAAAGCTACGATATTAAGCGTTGGAACAACCTTATTAACACTAATCTCACGGGAACCTTTTTGTGTTGCAGAGAATTTGGGAAGATAATGATAAGGCAGAAAAATGGGAATATAATAAACTTTTCAAGCATGGGAGGACAAATTGGCTTTTCTATGGGAATGACTGCTTACGCCACATCAAAAATTGGGATAGTTGGGCTCACGAGATCGCTTGCAGTTGAATGGGGCAAATATAATATCAGAGTCAACGCTATTCTTCCAGGCAATACGGAAGAAGGCCTAATGGAAAGGCTCAAAGACAAAAATGGTCCAGCGTACGAGAGGGTAGGAAAACCTTTAGTAAACTTAGTGCCTCTTAAAAGGTTAGGAAGCAGCGACGATATAAAAGGAACCATTGTTTTCCTAGCATCTGATGCAAGTGGGTATATCTCAGGAGCGAAAATAGTGGTCGACGGTGGATTTACCATTAACAGTGGAGTTTAAATCTTAATTGATCTTCAACTCAGCGATAGCTATCCCAGATTCCCCTGCGATACTATATAACATAAAAATCCTTCCTTCCTCTTCATAAATAGCGGGATCGCGTAATTGACAAACGGATTCATTTATTGGACCTCGAACTGATGGTTCTGGAGGCAAATACCCTCCTTCCCACTCTTTTTCTGGAAATAAAACCTCTATAGGTGGTGATACTTTCCAGTCCAACCAGTCCTCTGTTAGATCGACAATTGAAAGTAAAATTCTTTCAGGGCAGTCTCCTACCTGTGTCCAGAATATTTGCAATATATCTTTATCTACTCTCAAAGCTGAATGACGCATATTATGGTTAAAAAGAGAAGGTCCTCTTTCAAAATTATTAATTCCATTACGAGATCTAAAAAATATGCCTGGCATGGCCATTCCGTAATACCATCCATCATAATTAAAAACTCGGAGATAGGATAGAGAAATTATTTCTGGTTCTGCTACAAAATGGATCCCATCTTTAGAACGAGCAACTCGAGTCATCTGACGCAAATCTAACTGAAGTCCATGATAATACATGTAAATTTCCTGAGATTCTTCATGGATATGTACGTCGGGAGATGCGATATGTGGTATATTATCATATTTTTTAGCATATTTTGAAATCTGAGGTGATATTTCTGTAGGAAAGAAAGATTCTACCAATTGAAGGCTACCACTTTTATATATTTGCCACGGACCTTCTAGATCATCTGCATAAGCCAATCTTATATAAGAGCCTTGGTGAGCGGAAAAATAAAGATAATAACATCCAAGCGGATTAGAAATCCATTCTGGTACGCATATTAGAGAAGGACCATTAATATTATTCCCTAAACTCTGATCAATCTCTGGAAAAATGATTGGATTATTTTTAAGTCGTTTTACTTTAATTTTCATTATAAAAAAAAAAAATTATATTGCTTGTTTCCATATTTGGGTTTGAATATTACTGAAAGGCTGTTGATTTTTATTATTAAAAGCTTAACTTGCAGCTTGTCTTTTAGGAATTTTGGATTGAGCTTTTAAATTCTCGTGAAGAAGCTTTGTTATTAGTTTTTCTTTTAATTTACTATCCTTATCCCATAAATTATTTACCTCATCTTGGTCATTTATGCGATCATAAATATCACCAGCATCTTCTAAACCAGCATAAACCGTGATTTTATGCGTATCTGTTATTAAATGCCTCACTCTTATATTCAAAACTGAACCAATTTCTTCATCTTCTTCTATAAGACAAAAATCTCTTACTTTTTCTTTAGGATCTTGAAGTATAGGGATGAGATCAACTCCTTGAATGAACTCAGAATGAAAACGCTTAGGAATATTAGTAAGATTTAATATAGTTTTAGCGAAGTCAATTGAGCTAGCTAAAGAATTTGTGACACTTCCTGGTTTGGTTATTCCGGGAACCCTCATAATCAAGGGAACTCTTAATACGCCATCGAATGGTGAAGGTCCTTTGTAGATTATACCATGATCTCCCATTAAATCACCATGATCACTTGTGTAAACTACAATAGTATTGTCTGCATATCCAAGCTTTTCTAAACTAGCAAGAATTTCTCCGATAGAATGGTCAATTAATGAGACTGCTCCATACGTTAAACGTGTAAACTCTTTAACTTCAGTTTCATCAGATTTACGGAGCAGAGCTCCTCGAAAAACGGGATTTGTTATGAGGGGTCCTAGAAATTTATGGTTTGGTATATTTTCATCTGAAAATGTAGAAGGCAAATCAATATCCTCAGGGGTATACATACCTTTATATTCACCCGGAGGGCATACTGGATGATGAGGATCAGGGATAGAACAACATAAAAAGAAAGGTTTATCTCCAAATTCTCCTTTTGAATGCCTTTCTAAGAAATTAATTGCTTTTTCTTGACAATATGTAGTTGGATACTGTGCGACAGGCATATTACTTTCATAATATACCTTGTTGAAAAATTCTAATGTTAATCTTTTACGCATCCATTCTGTTGCTCCTGGACGTAATTCTTCTAACCAATCTAAATAATGTCCACCACATAAATCACCGTGACCTAAAACAATATCACATTCTTCGAATCCATAATAAGGTTTAGGAAACTCATCTCGAGCTTCTTGAGCTGTTTTTGGATGCATCCACCTTCCAATCATCTCGTAAGATTTAGTATTATGCTTATAAGGGGGAATAAAAAACTGAAGATGCACTTTACCTACATTATAAGTTATATATCCTCTCTTTCGCATTGTTTCAATAAATGTCTCAACTGTATCTGGTAAATTGATTCCATTACTTCTAACTCCATGAACATTAGGATAGACACCCGTAAATATTGAAGCTCTGTTTGGCATACACATAGGATTCGCACAAAACGCATTCGTAAACCTGATCCCTTCTTGAGCTAATCTATCAAGATTAGGAGTCTTCACGACGGGATTTCCAGCACAACCCATATGATCAGCTCGGTGCTGATCCGTCATTATAAACAATACGTTCATCTTTTCACTCATTTTTATCACTTTTATTTAAATTAATTTAACTTATCCCATACCATCCCTTGGGGGATAAATACTTTCTGCTTTAAATGACTCATATAAAATTTTTTTTAATAATTCATTTCGCAATTCAGGATTTGAAAACCATAAATTGTTTAACTCATGTGGATCATTTTTAAGATCGTAAATATCTCCATAATCGGGCATATCTACGTAAATTGTTAACTTATATCTCTCTGTAATTAAATACTTTAACCTAAGACCAGTTTTTCGTTGAGAGGTGTCGCCTATTCCGTCAAATTCGATTAAAACGGAATCTCTTACTTTTATTTCGGGATCTTTCAAAACTGGAGTAAGATCAACCCCTTCCATACCGGGAGGTTGTTTGCTCTGCCGTATTTTACAAATATTTAAGATCGTTTGAGCAAAATCCAAAGAACACACAAGAGAATCCGAAACACTTC
>SDNM01000121.1 GCA_004524385.1 Promethearchaeota archaeon | reverse complement strand
TATCCATGTTTTCCACTTGCGAAAAGTAGGAAGACAGATCCAAATTTAATCGCAAAGAATTTGGAAAGGGAATTAACTATCCCTGATTACATAGATGAGATTAAGGCAGTGGGTCCTTATTTAAATTTTAGAGTCAAATCTGATATAATTCTTGAGAATATTTATAATTTAGAAGAAAATTATGGAAAAATTCGAGAGTATCTCAAAAAAGAGAAGTCAAAATCAGAAAAAATTGTTATAGAATATCCATCACCTAATACAAATAAACCATTACATTTAGGACACGTAAGAAATGTGTTAATAGGGTCTACGCTCTCAAATCTTTTTAAATATAAGGGACATCATGTATTCCAAGTTAATTTAAATAATGATCGAGGAATCCACATATGCAAAAGTATGCTTGCATATCAAGAATGGGGAAATAATACTGAACCAAATAAGAAATCTGACCATTTTGTTGGTGATTTTTATGTTAAGTACAATCAAATGGTACAAAAAAATGATGAGCTAGAGGAAAAATCTAAGAAAATCTTAAAGTTGTGGGAAGATAAAGACCCTCAAATTAGAGCTTTATGGAGGAAGATGAATAATTGGGCTTTAGATGGATTTAATGAGACATATAATAAATTTGGAATTTCTTTTGATAAAGTATATAATGAATCTGAATTCTACTGGAAAGGAAAAAAATTAATTCTTAAAAATTTGGATAACCCCAATATCATTAAACAAAATGATGGAGCTATTGTAGCCAAACTGGAAGCTAAAGGAAATCTACCTGATAAAATTTTGCTTCGAAGTGATGGAACGTCAATTTACATAACTCAAGATATATATTTGGCATACTTAAAAAAACAAGACTTTGATTATGATAAATCCATCTATATTGTTGGAAACGAACAGGACCTTTACTTTAAACAACTTTTTGCAGTATTAGATATGATAGGGTTTAAGGAGGATAAATATCATTTATCTTACGGAATGATTAGTTTACCTGAGGGAAAAATGAAAAGTAGAGAAGGAACTACTGTTGATGCTGATGATATTATTGAAGAAATGGAAAATCTGGCTTTTGGAGAGGTTAATGAAAGATATCCTGAACTTTCAAAAAAAGAAAAATCATATCGAGCAAAAATTATTGGAATGGCTGCTTTAAAATTTTTTATATTGAAATATAATCCAAAATCCGATTTTATTTTCAACCCAAAAGAGAGTATTTCGTTTGAGGGAGAAACAGGTCCCTATATTCAATATTGTTTTGCGAGGATTCAATCAATATTTAATAAATCAGAAGAAAAGATTGATCTAGACATTAATTATAAATTATTAACACATGAAAAAGAAATTAAACTCATTAAGCAGTTAAATATTTTTCCTGAAATTATTGGGTCTGCCTTAAAAATTTATGGAATTCATTTGATACCTCAATATCTTCTAACATTATGTCAGCTTTTCAATTCTTTTTATAGTGAGTGCCAGGTAATTTCAGAAAATAGAGAATTAGAAAGAGCAAGATTGTTACTAATAAAATGCGTTCAGATTGTTATAAAAATTGGATTAACCATTTTAGGTATTGAAACATTAGATGAGATGTAAAAGTTAAATAATTAAATTTTTATCATGACATTTTTCGATTTCGGAGAAGTCATTAATTCCGATACAGAATTCGTAATATTTGGTATCCCTTGGGATTATTTAACAACAATTCCACAATCAAATTCTGCTCTTGCACCAGATAAAATACGAGATGTTTCAAGTAATTTAGGACTCACCACTGAAAGGGGGCATGAAATTCCTAAATTAAAAGTTGTCGATATAGGGAACGTGAAGATTAAGCAGACTGAAATCGAAAATAATATATATGAAATTAAGAATTTCATAAATGAAATATATAAACAGAATGAAAAAGTAATTTTAATAATGATTGGAGGAGATCACTTCGCTTCATATCCTGTAATAAAAGCAGTGGGGGATAATTTGAAAAAAAAAAGCAATTTTGGTGTTTTGATTTTTGATGCTCATTTAGATCTTTACAATAAATATGATAAAGGAGAATATTCTCATGCTACAATCGCTCATAGAGTTTACGATTTAGAGTACATAAACAACAAAAACCTTATTATAGTAGGAACAAGAGATATTGATATCCCAGAGTTGAAAATTGCGAAGAATGAAAATATTTTTCATCTTGATGCTTATAGATTGATGGAAGAAGGTATGGAAAATTACATAAATAATATTGTGGTACACTTTCAAAACTCAAATGTTAAAAAATTATATGTATCAATTGATATTGATGTTCTTGATCCCTCTATTGCCCCGGGAACAGGATATGCAATTCCGGGAGGATTCTCTTATCGTGAATTATTGAAGATTTTAAAAGAATTAACGAAAAAATTCAATATTTTAGGATTTGATTTGGTTGAAATTTCTCCTAGCTTAGATCTTAAAAATAATTTAACATGCAATTTGGGAGCCAAGTTAATCATAGAATTTATATCATTTATTACAGACAAATATAATAAGGATCAAAATGACAGATAAAGATTTTAAAGAAAAATTAAAAGAAATAAATCAATTTAAAATAAATAAAGATACGGATATTACTAGTCTAATAAAATCATTATTAGGTACAGGTTTTAATGCCAAAAGACTCGCATTGGCATGTGAGATTTATAAAGAAATGGTTGATAATAAGGATTGTGTGAAATTTTTTGGTTTAGCTGGCGCGATGGTTCCTGTTGGAATGCAGGGAATCATTTATGATTTTATTAAAGAAGGTTATATAGATATTCTTGTTACTACTGGTGCTAATTTGACCCATGATATTGCTGAAACGTTAGGTTATCATCATCTTCAAGGAAGTGTCAGCATTTCAGATATTAGCGATATTGATTTACATAAGCAAGAAATGAATAGAATTTATGATGTTTTTATGCCGAATAAAGTATATGAAGGGATTGAAGATTTTGTATCTCAGTTAAAAATCCCTGATAATGAAATGACAGTTAGTTCCTTTTTAAAATATCTTGGGGAGCAGTTGCCAGAGAATTCAAACTCAGTTATTAAAATTTGTGCCGAAAAAAATGTCCCAATCTTTTGCCCAGCTTTTACAGATTCAGGTCTAGCACTACAATTAGGATTTCATCATCAAAAATTAAATTTAAATCATTTTAAAGATATGCTTGATATGGTCAATATTGCGTGGGATGCGAAAATTGCGGGGATATGCATTATAGGGGGGGGTGTACCAAAAAATTTTATTTTTCAGTCAATGCAATTTTGCCCTAATTCTGCGACATACGCAATACAAATAACCATGGATCGTCCAGAACCAGGAGGGTTAAGCGGAGCTACTCTAAGAGAGGCGATGTCATGGGGAAAAGTAAATGAGAAGGCTAAATACTCCACAGTTATAGCTGATGCAACAATTGCTCTTCCATTAATTTTTTGGTATTTAAAAAAAATGTGCTAAAATACAGAATTCTCTGTATTATCGAAAAAATTGACTAGAAAAACGTTCCTTTTAACTTTTGCTCAATCGTCTTAGTATCTGTACCAAAAATGTTATCAAGCTCTTGCTTAAAATCGCGGAATTGAGAAATTTCAGATAAATTTTTGCCGTCGTATTTCAATTTAAACTGATGTACAATTTTCGTTAAAGAGGGACGAACCATTTTTTTAATAATTTTCCCGAGTTTTTTTTCTTTATCTAATATAGCATAAGTAATTATCGATTCAGGATCATCGCTATCTGAAGGTTTAATCCGATCTTTAATAAAAGAGATAACAAACTTTTTCATTTCAAAATATTCTACCGAATCTACAGAAAAAACACCCTCAGCAAAATTTACAAGCGCTGTCATTAAACTCGATCGAAGATCATTGTCTATATCTAATTCGGTAGTTTTATGATAGGACGCTTGTGCTAAAGTAAATCCTCTAAACAATATTCCGGCTTCGCGAATAACCATTCTAATTGTTAACCTCTATAAGCAATGAAAAAAAGCGTCAACTTTTTGATATTATGTGATATTATATAAACATTATAATAAATTTATTTGGTTCCGAAAGAATTTCTTTTGTTATTAATTATTAAATGTACTGAATAAAATAATTAGAAAAAATTCAATTTTTATATTATTCCATGAGAAATAAGAACCAAATAAATCCTTATGATATTTGCACATGGCGTCCTATATCTAAGTGTAATGATTGCATAATTAAAGGTTATCTAAAATGTCATTTTAAAATAAGGTATTTGCTAAATTTTATAGGATTATTTCTATTATTCGCCATACCCGCTGTTGCAGGAGTTATATTAGCAGGTTATGGATGGTTTCTTTTAGGATGGATTGCGTTTGGAATCATTTTTTTTGAATTTTGGGAAATTCGAATCTTGTGCAGCCATTGTCCATTTTATGCCGAAAAAGGAAGATCGCTGCATTGTTTTGGCAACTATTTGAGTCTCAAAGTATGGAGATTTCACCCCGAACCTATGAATCGCTCTGAAAAAATTCAGCTTTTTGTTGGCTTTTTTATCTTTTTTGGATATCCGTACATCTTTATGTTTCTTGGGAGGCAATATATCTTTATAATACTTTATTCGATTAGTTTAATTGTCTTTTTTGGGCTTTTACTAGGGAGAAGATGTCCTAGATGCGTTAATCTCTCTTGTCCGCTTAATCGCGTACCCAAGAAAGTTGTTGACGCTTTTCTCAAGCGAAATCCCGTAATGAGAAAAGCTTGGGAAGAAGAAGGGTATGTTATAACAAGCTAAGCTTATTAGATGATGATGTGATACCAGTTTTAATTTCAAAAAAAAAAAGATTAAAATTTAAGGAATTTACCGGACATAAGCTATAATATAATGAATGCCCAAACCAATACCCCAACCGACTAAGGCTATTGCGCTAAATGGATATCCGCCTATCATTGCATTAAGAATGATTAAGTAAATACCCACTGAGATATAGGTTGCTAAATGGATGGCAAATGTCCCTTTCCAGAAACCTTGGATGTTTTTAAGATGAATGATATAAAAAGAGCTATGAATCGCAATCGCTATTCCCCATCCCATTGCTGGATGTATTAATAATGCAATGTTCACTGACTCAATTGCCATTGTTATACCAATTAATACCAAGCCAACGGCATAGATTGCAATATGTGCCATCAAAGACCATTGCCAGAAAAATAATCGCTTTGCTTTCGCCCGTAATTCGTATTTATCAAGCCCTCCAAATTGTCTTTCGATCATTTCAAGAGAGCCCTTAAGTATATCATCCCATTTTATCGAAATGAACGAGTGGAATGCGATTAAGATGCCCCAGAGAATCATTGGATAGAGTGGATAAAAAATCCCCTCTTGAACTTTTGTATATGCATAAATAAGCCATCCAATTATTGCGGCATAAAATGCAATATGGACAATTAAACCTTTTGTTACACCTTCGATGGAATCTATATAATAGTAGAAGAAATATCCAAAAGCGTGTACACCAAGTAAAGTTGCCCACATCATTGTGCCTTCTATTATAGTTAAATCACCATCTGTAGTGATTTGCATCGTGTAGATCAAGATAGTTCCGACAATAAAATAAGCAATATGCGCAATTAATACCCAAAAATTA
>SDNM01000120.1 GCA_004524385.1 Promethearchaeota archaeon | reverse complement strand
CAAAATTATGGAAGAATAAACCTCATGAGACTTTGGGCTTGAAAAACGTTCTAGCGAAAGGTAAGAAACTACCAAAAAATAAGAGTATAAATAAAAAGAACAATTTTGTCGGATGAAGATTAGTTTAAAAATATATGTTTTTTTTTAATAATATATGTATTAATACCAAAATAATACTAATAATTAGCAGGATTTGTCAATTTGTGACAAAATTAAATTGCTGTTTTACTGACAAAACTAGATTGCTACTAACATTAAAAAATAAATAAAATAAAAAAAAAATTATTCAATATTAGCTTTGTATTGCCAAAGATTTAAATCCTTTCTTAATTTTTTGCCTATTTCTAGTGATTTATTACATAACATTTTGATTTCATCAAAAGAGAACGTTGCTACTCCACTTTTTTGTATACTGGTTATTTTTTCTTCAGTAGAGGATATGGATATACGACCGTCACAAACTAATTCTTCTGGCAAATCTGGATCAAGAAAAATGATATCATCAATTTTTCCATAAGTAATTACCAAAGGTAATTCATTAACTATATCTTTTCCAGTAAAATATCCACCTGTCCATTCAACATCTTCGCCATTCCATTTTCCTTCAGGAAGTTGGGCTGAAATTAACGTAGTTAAAGCGCTTACGCCTCCACAATCGATTAAATTTCCTTGATAATTTATTACATACATATCAACAAATAAAATGTAAACTGCTTTTTCTGCTTCTATGCACAGTTTTTTTGTTTGAACACAATCCGCATGTCGAATTCCCCGATCTACCACACGAGCTAATTCAATTGATTGTTCATCTGGAGGCCCTCTCTCAAATAAAGGAGATGCCAAGGGTATTAACTCTGCCATAATTGTACAAACACCTTCATCAGGTAAATCAGGAAAAGGCGTCCCTATATCGTATTTTAATCCAGTTATAATTCTAGTTTCACCTAATGAGACATCAGCTGACCCTTCTGCTGATGCAACAAAATTGGGCGTTATTTTGAATTCACGATAATCCCATAGCCCTCGACCATCAAGTCGTTCTTCCTTTTTTAAATTATTCTTTATATATTTGCGTTCAATTGTAGATATTACCCGTTTTACATCCATCATCTTCAATCTTCCCCTCCTTTTTCTTTTTCAATATTATTCTGAATTGAAATGTATTTATTCTTCAAAGTATTTACTTGAATCTCATATATTTTCTTTGCGGCTTCTTTAGCATCTTTTAATATTGTATCTAATTCTGATAAATCCATTTCTCCATCAAATTGTAATAATGAAATCTCATCGTTAAACCATGTAATTGCAATGGGAAGATCTCCTTCTCCTGCTTTATCTTCTATTCCCGAGAGATCAACAACTAATTCACCATCAATTTTTCCAACAGCAAGGGCAGTTACCAGACTTTTCATTGGTATACCCGCATCAGCTAACGCTAAGGAAGCAACAGTCGTACTTGCGCATCTTGTTCCACCATCAGCGTCTATTACTTCGATAAATATTTCAAACGCAGTTCCCGGATAGAGTTCGAGAAATAACACAGGTTCCAAACAATCTGCAATAATCATTGAAATTTCCTTTTCTCGGCGACCAGGAGCAGGTCTCTTTCTATCAAAAACAGAATAAGTTGCCATTCTGTAGAAAACACGCAAGATCCCTTTATCAGGTTTTGATAAATGATGAGGGTGCACTTCTCTTGGGCCAAAAACAGCGGCAAATATTTTATTATTACCCCATTCGATATATGCGCTACCATCCGCATTCTTTAATATATCAACTTCCATTTTAATAGGTCTTAACTCTTTTTTATCCCTTCCATCAAGCCGCTTGCCATTTTCTTGAAATAGCTTCTCGGGATATTCATCTTTAATCAATAACACCATAATTATTCAATACCTCTATTTTTTTTTTCATTTTCTATAAATAATTGCATTCTATCAGTCAATCCCGTTGTATGTGCTTCCCTCTCAATTTTATATATTGCTTCAATAAGAAGACGCTCATATGCGATATTATCACCTTTTATCCAAACACGCCCATTTTGAGTTACGAAAATATTACATTTAGTCAGGTTCTTTAACATCTTAATCATGCTCCCATTTCTCCCAATTAATCTTGGTATTTTGGGAGGATCTATTGAAATCACAATACCACCATTTTTTTTTCCAAGATATTTTCCAATTGTAGTTAATTCGGGTTTGTTCAGGCGATCTGCTGAAAGAACCTTTACAATTAAAATATCTCCAATATCAAATTTTTCAGTGTTCAATTCTTCTCGGTCATAATTCCGTTTTCCAATTCGCGACTTCATTCTTTTAACCGTATTTCTTGGCTTAAGTTGAGCAAAATCTTTTGCGTTTATATCACATTTGTATTTTACAGGATTTTTATCGACTACGATTGCAATAATTTTATCTCCTGGTTGAGGAGTATAAATCCCTCTTAGCGGGATAACATTAATATAATTTTTATTAATGTTTTTTAAACCTATATGTAAAGAAATAATTTTTGTTTTGTCTTTATTGAAAATCGTGCCTCTTCCAGGTATAAAATCTTGGACCTCTTCGGTTAAAACTTCACCAGGTACAACAAGTTCACGGGATGCTTCTTCATCCTCAATTTCGTTATTTTCCTGGCTTACTTGTTCTTCCTCTTCCACTTATATCACCTCTTCTTCTCTATATTAAATCCACTATAATCTAAACTAAAAAAAATAATGTAATAGAAGAAAATTAAAAATTTCTGTTTAAGATTTTAATAGTTTAGTTTGAACTCTTCCATGAGTTAAATTATTCAACTTATCAATTAATTCCATTTGAAAACCGGCCGGTAAACTAACGACTGAAACCCAAGAACCATCAGACTGCCATTCTTCTTTTTTAATTTGCGCTAGTTGAGCAACAATACCATAACCTTTAGCTGTAAAAGAAGAAGGTATTTTAATTGCTAATTCAATTTGTTCCATCCGAATTGGTATAATTGCCTGAATCTTTTTAATTATATCGTCTACTTGTTCTTCAGCGCTTTTCATAACATCGATATTTGCTTTTGCCTCTTCAATGGCTTTTTCAATCCTTTGATAAGGATGTGGTTTTTTATTTTGAGGATTTATTGCGTTTTTACTTATAATAGTTATTATTTGCTTTAGTTTCTTATTTTTTTCTTCTTCTCTTTGGGATTTGGTCCATTGAATTTCTCCGTCTAATAAAATATGTCCACTAATTGTTTTTCCATCAGTAGTTTCAAATATCGCTTCCATATCACCATCTGTGGCTTTTTTTCCTCGTTTTAAATCTTCAAACACGATAAAACTTTCAAAAATTAATTCTAAATTAATTTGTGGATAATTTAATATTTCATCTACAGTTAAACGAGATTTATTATTACCTGATTTTAGTCTTTTATTGATTTCTTCACGAATAATTTTTTTAGCTTCCCATGCTTGTTCCGGATCTATTAACATCTCGAAAATTCTTCCCCCTTTTTCCAAGCGACCAATGATGTAATTACCGAGATTTATTCTTGCCCGATCGATCATTATATAATTTCACAAAATTTTAAATTGGTTATACCCACTCAATCCCATCTTTTCGATTTCAATACGGTATTGAAAGATAAATAAAATAAGGTAATAACCGTGATTTAAATATTTATAATTTCTTTTGTACTTTCTTCTATAATTTTTCTAATAATTCTTGTTTCTCATCTATACTTAACAATCTAAATTTTACATCCTCTTTCAAAATAAAGGCTACATCACATTTATCCTTATTTAAGTTATCGCCCATTAACTCCTTTAATGTCCTTAGGGGCAATAATTTTAATTCCTCATCACTTATATCCTCTTTATAATGTTCTTCAAGATAGGTTCTTGCTTCCGTAGCCCCAGAACCAATTGCGAAAGCTTTATACCCCCACATGGCTCCAGAAGGATCTGTTAAATACAACGACGGTGATCCATTATTATCAATTCCAGCAATAAGAAAAGATACTCCGAACGGTCTTACACCCGCGTTTTGCGTGAATGCTTGTAAATATTCACAAATATTCAAGGTACTATCTTTTACAGAGATTTTTTCATCATATGATAGTATATTTATTTGAGCTTGAATACGGGCTCTATCAATCAACACACGGGCGTCAGCAGTCAGCCCTGCTATGGTCACTCCAATATGGTCGTCAACTTTAAATATTTTTTCTGAACCTAAACTAACAACGAGTCCAGAACTTTTTTTCTCAACCGCAAACACCACAGAATTTTGATTTATACAACAAATCGCGGTTGTTCCTCTTCTTACCGCTTCAATTGCATACTCGACCTGGAATAGCCGCCCTTCTGGCGAAAACTGTGTTATCGCCATGTCGTATCCTCTTCCTGCTTGCTGGAACATTTTTAAAATCCCTCAAAATTTTTAACTTTTTAATCTATTTACATTATTTTTTTTAATTACTGATTTAAACATTATTAATTAAAGGCATAATAAATATTTTTTTCATATATTATAAAACCGCTACACTTCTAGGAAAAATATATTCCTAATCGTTTATTTTAATACTCTAAATATTTTACATTAAGTAAATAATTAGTAAACTATTAGTAGGACCATGCAAGCTTATTGACAAAAATACTCCATTCCAATAAAATTATATCCGTATCTTGCGATGTATGTAAGAGTAAATATGAATCTCCTTCCTTAGTAATTGAACCTGCAATGTTTCCTTTTCCGCCTGATATATTTTTCGCAGCAAGTTGGATATCATCATTTTTTAGAATCGCATATCTAAAGTTTTGATATGTTAGGGAAGATTCTTTCTCTTTCCAAGCTTTAAGTATTGCTTTTCCTTCTTTATTTGTCAATGGGTTAATTGTGGAAGATTTGAACATAACTTCTCCTTCCGAATTAATAAGAAATACTTCTTCAACCCCTTTGTGCTGATTTAATTCTTCAACGATGTGATTAAATTGTTGTTCTTTCATATTCTACACTAATTAATAATTATTTTGAAATTTTTTTTGTAAAAAAATAATAGATTTTTGTAATTTAAAACTTTTTAGAAAATACTTCTTTGAAGAAAAATTTTTTTACTTTTAATATGTTATACTGTTTAATATGGGAAAGAAATTAGTTCTATATGATAAAATTTATAATATAACTTCAGAAAGAAAGAGGAAAGATTTTATCATACGATATTCAAAATATTTGAGGGAATATGTTAAAGGATTTTCGAAAACAAAAATAAAAATAAATAAATTGCGTGATTATGATAAAAGATTCGAGATTTTTATTAATGGGCCTGAGGAGATTTTTGTTTTTAATATATTAAAAAAGGAAATAGGATGTTTAAATGAATTTAAAGAGATTCAAATAGGAAAAGTATATAAAGGAACTATGATTGATGTTGGAAAGGTTGGATTCGGCATTTTCGTTGATTGTGCGATTATGAATCCTAAAGTTGATGTTTTAATAAATTTACATTCACTTAGGAATCAATTATGTAGGGATAAGGAAAAATCGCTAAAAGAGATTATAAATGCCTACGAATTTGTTGAACATTTTCCAGTATATGTTAAAATTATAGAAATAGACTCAATAAAGAATAAAATACAAGGAGAATTAGAGGATAAAACGTTAAAATTGTTTAAAAAAAT
>SDNM01000119.1 GCA_004524385.1 Promethearchaeota archaeon | reverse complement strand
TTACATTAAATGAAATAGCTGAAATTATGACCGAGAAAATTAATCCGACAATAAAACCAGTATACAATCATAGATATCGAATAGGAGATATAAGACATTGCACAGCGGATCTTTCTAAAATTAAAAGTAAATTAGGATATAATCCCACAATTAAATTTAAAGAAGGAATTAATGAATTAATAGAATGGATAAAACCCAGAGTAGATATTATTCAAGATACTTTTCAAAAAGCGAATGAAGAATTAAAAGCAAAAGGTTTATTGAAATAAAAAAAATACACAATTGACATTCTGATGCAAAAAATAATTATCACTGGAGCAAATGGTTTTTTAGGATCACACTTAACTGATTTTTGTATAAGAAATGATTATAAGATTTATGCCTTAGATTTGCCCGGATGCCTTTTTAAAAATTTAACTCAATATGTTAATGAAAATTGGCAATTCAATGAAGATCAAAAACTCAAAGCCTTTAACGAAAATATCCAAATTCCTACAACTAATAAGAATTTAACAATTTTAGAATGTGATGTAAAAAATAGAATATTATTAGAAAAAATAATTCAAGAAGTGAATCCAAAATATATTTTTCATTTTGGTGCTCAGCCTCTTGTAATTCCATCATGGGAAGATCCCATCAATACCATAGAAACTAATGTTATTGGAACCATAAACATATTTGAACCTATTAAAAAAAATAAACTTAAAACAAAAGTTATTGTTGCATGTACAAGTGCCGAATATGGAACAACAGTGGAAAAAATAAATCGACCATTAAAAGAAACAGATGCTCTAATGGCAATACATCCGTATGGTATAAGTAAAATAGCCACTGAACTCATTTCAAGGCAGTACTATCTTAATTTTGGAATTGAAATTGTCAATATCAGATTTTTTAATCAAACAGGACCTCGAAAAGTTGGAGATGCATGTGCAGATTTTGTAAGTAAAGTGGCGCAGATTGACTTAGGATTAACAGAACCAGTAATTGAAGTAGGGAACTTAGAGCCTTTCCGTGATTTCACCGGAATAAAGGATACCTTACAAGGAATTTGGTTAGCTGCTATAAAAGGAAAAAACGGTGATACATATAATATCTGTTCTGGAAGAAAAACTCAAATTCGAGAAATTTTGAATATAGCATTGAGTTTTTCATCGAAAAAAATAGAAATAAAAGAAAATGTACCGCATAAATTAAGAAAAACTGATGAAAATGTAATATTAGGAGATAATTCAAAGATAAAAAAAGAATTAGGATTTGAGATAACTCAATCTATTAAAGATATTTTAAAGGATATGTTTGATTATTGGATTGATTATTATAATAAAGAGAAAGAGTAAAATTACTTAACTACAATCATCAGATCAATTTTTTGATTTTTTATTTTAAATGAAAATGGTTTACCTTTATTTTCTTTACCGATTTTTATACATCCCGTTTCTTCTTTAAGAGTTTCAATGAAATCACCTAATTTTTCTTCTAGATTTATATCGCTTATAACATTTATTATGATTCTCTCTTTAAACCGAGATAATTTTAATTTTTTTCTAATATTTTGAATATTTCTAATAAATTCACGAGAAAATCCCTCAGTTAATAATTCCTTATTCATCTTAGAATTGATTAAAATAGTTCCATAACCCAAAACTTTCACGCCATATGGTTCAACAGCATTTTGTTCTATTTGAAAGTGTTCTTTTGTAATTTCATATTCTTGTTCATCTAATTCAAACTTAAGTATACCCTTGGTTATACTTTTTTTGAGAGCATCTATATCTATTGATTCCAAATATTTTTCTACTTTTTTTCGATTTTGCTTAAAATCTTTACCGATTGCTCCTTTATTTAAAACAATACTTTCAGAATATAGAGATTCTGATCTCTTTTCGTCAATAAAATTAAGTTCCTTGACATTAAGTTCTGACTTAATCAATGAATCGAACTTTTTAACAATTGCTTCGTGTTCTTTGTCCTTAATATAAAGCAAATATTCCTTTATAGGTTGTCTTGTTTTTATTTTTAGTTGTTCTCTTAATGCTCTTAAATCTTGAATTAAATTAATAAGAAAATCCATTTCTAGCAAAATGCTTTCATCAATTAAATTCTCAGCAGCTAAAGGAAAATTTAATAAATGCACAGATTTCACATTTTTCATATATTCATAACTTTCTTGCATTTCTAAAAAAACTCTTTCCGATAAAAATGGTACAAACGGTGCTATTAATCGGTTTAAAATATCAAAAATGTAATGTACTACATTATATACACTCTGATCTTTGTCAAGAAATCTTTTTCTTACCAATCTTAAATACCAATTACTTAAATGATTATTTACAAAATTATGAATTGTCTCTGCTGCCTTAAAAATCAAATAATCATCGAGAAACCCTTTAACTATTTTGGCTGAGGAATTAATTGCCGCAATTACCCATTTATCTATTGGATCTTTTAATTTTTGAGGTTTAAATTCTAAATCTGGCTTGATTTGATTGTTCTTTAAATTATTTGAAAATAATAAAAATGAATTCCAATATTTCTGAATAAATTGAGAAACAACATATTTAACGTTATCAAGGCTTAATCGTTTTTCTTTATGAGGGGGTCCAGATACAAAATAAAGCCACCGTAAAGCGTCCGATCCTTGCAAATTAAAGATTGTCCAAGGATCAATGGTATTACCTAAACTTTTACTCATTTTTCGTCCCTCTCCATCAAGCACAATGCCATTAACAACAACATTATTAAATGCGTGATGACCAAAAACTACAGTTGCAATTGCATGTAATGTATAAAACCAGCCTCTAGTCTGATCCATTCCTTCAGCAACAAAAGCAACCGGATAAACATCTTCTTTTTCTAAGAGATCTTTGTTTTCAAATGGATAATGATATTGAGCAAACGGAGCAGCACCAGAATCATACCAACAATCAATCACTTCTGATGTTCTTTTCATATCATTCTTGCATTTGGGACAAGGAATAAGAACTTCATCAATCATAGGTTTATGGTAATCTTTCAGCATCACATTACCTTTAGATAAGTTTTTTAACTCTTCGTAAGATCCGATTGCTAACATATGACCACATTCCTCATTAGAACAAATCCAAATAGGTAACGGCGTGCCCCAGAATCTCTCTCTAGATATCGCCCAGTCTCTTATATTGTCTAAAAAATTTCCAAATCGCCCTACACCTATAGATTTAGGAACCCAATTCACTTTTGCATTAGTTTCCAATAGATCGTCCCTAAATCGAGACATTGCAATAAACCAAGAATCTCTTGCATAATATAACAATGCTCGTTTACATCTCCAACAAAAAGGATAATCATGAGCATATTCCTTTGTACCAAATAATTTGCCCATTCTTTTTAATTCATCAACAACCCATTTATCAGTATCCCATATTTTTTCTTTTCCTATATCTTCTCTATGAATTTTAAAATATTTACCTGAAAGGGGAGGGACGGAATCGTCAAAATAACCTTTCTCATCAATTGGTTGGACAAAAGGGAGTTCAAATTCTTGACCAACATTAAAATCATCTTCTCCAAATGCGGGAGCAATATGTACAAATCCAGTAGAAATATTATCTGAAGTTGGTTCGGTATTTACAAAATCTCCTGTTATAACAATAAAACCATTTTCTTCTGATAGCTTTTCAAAATATGGAAATAAAGGCTGATATTTTTTATATACCAAATCTGATCCGAAAAATTCTCTAATTCTTTTATATTTCCCTTCTCCTAAAACTCCGTCTACAAGAGAAGTGGCGATAATCAATCTTTCTCCATTATATTCAACAAGAGAATAACGGCTATCGGCATTTACGGCAATAGCAACATTACTTAATAAAGTCCAAGGAGTTGTAGTCCAAGCTACTATTTTTGCACCCTCAAATTTTGGATCTAACAGTTTAAATGTAATATATATAGATTCCTCTGTAATATTTTCGTATCCTAAAGCAATTTCGTGAGACGATAAAGGAGTTTCACAGCGAGGACAAAAAGGTACAACTTTTCTACCTTTATAAATTAAATCCCTCTCAAACATATTTTTTAAGGACCACCATATAGACTCGATAAAATAGTTTTCGCATGTGATATAAGGATTATCCATATCTAACCAAAAAGCCATTCTTTTTGTTAATTTTTCCCATTCAGCTACATATCTGAAAACGCTTTCACGGCATTTTTCGTTAAATTTATCGATTCCATAATCGAGAATATCTTTCTTAGTTTTAAGATCGAGCTCTTTTTCAACCTCAAGTTCTACAGGTAATCCATGAGTGTCCCAACCCGCTTTTCTAGGAACCCAGTAACCCTCCATAAATTTAAAACGCAAGATTATGTCCTTAATCGATCGTGCATACACATGATGGATTCCTGGCAAACCATTAGCTGTTGGCGGTCCTTCTGTAAACTCATATCTACCTAATGGTTTTTTAGCATCCAGTATTAACTTTATAATATTGATTTTTGACCAGTAGTCAAGTATCTTCTGTTCTTCTTCTGCTAAGGACATATTTATATCATCAGATTAATTTTATTATCCAAGTTTTAAAGCATATCTATATAAAATATAAAAAAAGGTTTGTTAAGAATTTTCTGGTATCTGGATCTTATTTTTCCTTTCATCAATTTTTTTATCTAATTCGAAATCCGGTTTTTTAACTCTTTCTAGTATATTGTATCTTTTATTATATAAAATAAAAATACAACTTAACATGATAACATAAAGAATTAACAACCTAAATATATATATATAAAATAAACGTAAATCTATTGCGATTATTAAACTTGAAAAAATACCTAAAAAATTATATGTAGAGAAAGCTATTCCCAAAATTGAAATCAAACCAATTAAAACAATCGAATTTTTCTTTATAAATTCAAATCCTCTTACATCTTGTTCTAAAAATTGAACAAATAAGAATAAAACAAATGAAAAACATATGTGAGCAATTAAAGGGGGAAATGAAATAATCCCAAAAAATAAATATGCAAGTAGAAATAGGTTAAATTTATTTTCGATATTTTGATTTCTAATTAAAATTAAGATCACTGTGATTATTACTAAGATCCCTGTAAAAAAAAAAAAAAGAATCCTCTTTTTAAAAAAACTTATTATTAACAAATCTTTTAAATAAATTGGGAGAGCTCCCGGACGATTAGATTTATTAAGGATCTCAAAAAATTGAAAGGGATATAATATAACGGTAAAATTTTGAATCATGAACCATATTAATATTATTAAATATATTTTCAAGCTTTCTTTTTTAATCAGATCCTTCAATTTAATTTCTTGAAAAACGTGAATAAATAAAAGAAAAATGAAATAAGGAGACATTCCTAAAATAAAAATAAATAAACCATATGTTAAGATATAATAATTTCTGTTCTTTTCCCTACCTTCCTTTCTATATTGAATTTCTCTTCTAATAATGAAAAGAAGAATTAAAAAAACTATAAATTTAAAATGGTTAAAATAAAAGATAATCCATATAAAAAAGCCATTTGAAATAATAGTTAAAAATATCAATCTATGTGCTTTTTTCTTTACATCCATTAAAATTAAGATTCGATTAAATTCTAATATCGCTAACATTCCTGAAAGATAATTTATAAAATAAAATGTGTTAAATGAAATTTGGAACGGAATTAGTGA
>SDNM01000118.1 GCA_004524385.1 Promethearchaeota archaeon | reverse complement strand
TTAAACTACTTAAACTTAGTTTATAAACACATCTTAGGATTAAAATTTTAAAATAAAAATAGTATAATATTTAATTGTTTTAATTTAACTTTTCAATAGATCCTGTAATAATCTATTTAATTTTGTATTTTTTTTTTCAATATAATTAAATAATACTCACTCGACAAAACTCACCCTTCGTTTTTTAATGCTTGTAAATTTTGTTTAAATAGTATAAAGTTTCCCGTTTCTTCTTCTCGGATACGCCATTTACGCCTTGTAACAGTATATTGAGCATTATGCTCTCGGCGATTAACTTCAATTAGAGGAGTTTCACTTGCTAAAAGTACACTCGAAACGTGTTCATTTGAATAATCAAAATCTATTAAATGGGCATATAAACTACCCCGAGATTGGTATGCACGTGCAATATTCTGCCGTCCAAATAGAGACTTGAAATGAGCTTTAGTATGATGGATTAACTGTTCCTTAGCATTGTTAGTAAAATCCAATGCAGGATCATTATATGCGCGATACAGACCATCGCTATAAGAGTTTTCCAGCCGAATCCACTGTTGCCATACCTCCTGTAGTTTCATTGTAGAACAGGGATATTGCCATTTTAATTCTTCTGGCTTAACTTCCATAGAATGGCGCTCAAGCCTTTGGTGGAGGATTGAAAGCCATTTACCGACCCATTTTTTAATTCTATCTCCTGACCAATCCCGATGCCCCAGAATAGCTCTCAACCATCGAAAGTCATAGATTAGAGAGCATATCTCATCAAATAAGGGCTTGGTGGAATCCAATAGCTTTTTTAATGATCCAATCAAGGCATTAAGAGAACGAACGACTTTTTTAGGAATATCCTCTATTTGGTAGGATTCTAATTGTTTTAAGACATATTCTAAGTTTAAATAGGATTCCTTTCCGGCAAAAGTATCATATTGATTTCCTTTTGCTGAGACCGCACATTTAAGCTCCTCAGTTATAGGTACAAATACATCAGCAACCGGAGAGCTCTTTGTAATTATTATGTCCCTTTTTCCAGCCGGTTCATTTTGTACCAGAGAAAGGGAGCGCACAGTCTTTTTAAGCGTAGTACGGAGATGAGAATCTTTTGCATTAATTGGCGTAGTGATATGATTTAAAAAATGGTATTGGCAATAAACATGAGGGATGTTGGGATTAAATTCTTTGACTGAATTTACAATGTTTGGTTGTTTATCAGATATCACAGCAGCAATTGATACACCAAACTTATTTTCAATTTCATAATAAATTTCATGCAATATTTCGGCCGGAGCACTTTCTAAAAGGCGTGCAAAGAGGACGGTATCGCTTAGACGATCAGTAAAAATCCATAAAGCGGGCTCGCCCTCAATTGGCTGTGCTCCATCCAAAGAAAGAAAAATCTTTCCATTCTTTCTTACTTTCTCTCTAACTTCTTTATTTTTATGCTGCAATCCTGCCATTTCAAAATATTGGCAAATATTTCGCACTGTACTCTCAGAAATCGAGATTTCCCAATCATCCCAGAGGAGTTCGGCAACTTGTCGATAATTTAAATGATATTTAAAGTGATGCTGAATAACTTTTGCCCATACTTCAACAGAATGCCTTTTTCGCTTGATACAAGAACTATGGGTTATGGGAAATGCATCATGGAGTTCACATTCTAAATTACTACATTTATAATAATTAGTAATAACCCAGAGTGAACCTTTAAGAGTTTTTACCTCTCGACCTCCATCATTAAACTCATGTGTGAGCCTTTTTCCACATAAGGGGCAGATCATTCCCTCATCCGATTCCCAATAGGTATAAACTGTTTCCTTTTTGATTTTAGGGGGTTTAGCTGTCATATATTAACGAATGAAGGGTTGAAGATAAAGGTTTTGGGTTAAAAAAAATAAAGAGTAGAAACCTAAAGACTTTTTTTGTCGGGCGAGTATAGTTTAATTACATAGAAAAAAAAAAGAAATGATTACCGTTTTAAATTAGCAGAAGCCCAATCGTAATAGCCCTTATCATCCATAACTTTTGGGATCTCTGCGAAAAACTGGTTTGTGATTTCTTTAACATGGCGAGCCGCGATTGGATGAAACATCATTGCTAAATCAAGTCCTACCAGAGATAAGCATAATGCATTAATTATTTCCCAAATTGGACCTCGATATTGTCTTAAACCCCATTCTGGAGCTGTTTTCTCGCTCATCCATGCTTCACGAGCACCCCACGCATTTGTAGTACCTCCGCTGATTGGATAAGCTAAATCTTTTTCGCCTAAAAGTCCAGCAATGCGCATTCTTTGGTAAATACTAAAGGAATATTCCATACCATATCCTAATGTAGCACATGTAGGATCCATTACTATGCGATTTGGCGGAAGTCCTAACTCTAATGCGTCTTTATTCATTTTAATTTGATTATTAAGGTCTAAACTTGTCCATAAGAGACAGTTATGGTCATATTGAACTGCTAGCGGTATAACCTCTTCCCATGTAGCTTTATCTGCAGCAGAGAGCATTAAAACTTCGCTTTCAGTAGCAGCAGCGGTAGCTTTAAACATTTCGACATCTTTTTCTTTATTTCCAGAGCATCCAATTATTACAGGAACATCAACTGCTTGAAGAATTTCTTCTAAATACCTCACCGACTGACTAACTGGTGCGTCTCCCATAGCAGGGTCGATTTCTAATGAATGAAATGTGATCGACTCAGCTCCAAACTTATTTACAGCAAATTTTGCCCATTCAGCAGGATGTCCTAAGACATCTCCATATTCTTGTTTGATTGGCTTTGGAAGCATCATTTTTGACCCCATATCAAACACATCGTACGTTACCAGAGGAGGATGGGGATTTCTTTTATCAAGTCCTAAAAAGTTATAAAATGGAGGTACTTTTTCACCGCCAATTGTACAAGTTTTTCCGTTCGATCGAATGAATTGGATTGTTTCGATTTCTCCAGGAAAATCTATATCAAGCGAAAATTTTGTAGGCGTCCATTCAGCTTTTCCGAGCTTTGGAATTCCAACAGCGCCGGCTGCTGTAGTTACAATACTCGGTAATACTTGAAATTCTAAATATTCGGCTAGTAAATCTACGTCAACAAGCTCGAGTTCTTCAGTATCTTTCATTATTTCTGCTAATTTCTTACTAAGATCTTCGAAAGAAATTTTACATCACGTTATATTTCGTTTTTTAATATTTTAATTAGTAAAAATATAAATTTAATATTTGAAATTAACAATAATTTAAATATATAGCGCGACGAAATTAGTCATTTAAGTTCGAAAATGTAAAAGAATTAAAGAGAAAATTTTATCAATCTGATCACCAATCGAAGAAATCCTTCATTATTGTATTTTTACCTAAAATAAATATTTCCCTTTAATAATACCTTCATAGATTTCTTTTGTCAAAGGAATATATTCTGAACTTTCCGGTAAAAGAACAAATACGGGATCATCTATTTCATTAATATTATAACCCTCATTTTTCAGTTTTACCTTTTGAATCTTATGAGTGGCGGTAAAGCTAAAATCCGTAATAAAACGGATAAATTTGGGTACTGCGTAATGTGGTAAATACTTTTGTACAAAATTTAAGAAACCTTTGAAATCGAAATCTTCACTAGTCCTTCTATGTATTGATACCATCCCCGCCCGACCCTCTGTATGTGGGATTAGAACTCCGTACACGGAGCACATATCGATTTGCTCGAATGTATTAATTACTGATTCCACTTCCTCAGACGAGACATTTTCACCCTTCCATCTGAAGGTATCACCCAAACGATCGACAAATTGAACATGCCCAAATCCAATATCTCTTAAGAGATCCCCGGTATTGATAAACATATCATCTTTTCTAAAAACCTCACGAAATACTTTTTTTTCTGTTGCTTTTTCGTCTATATACATGAAAAAATTTTCGGGTTCTTTGATTTGACCTAAACATAATCCAACTTCACCTGGCCTTACTCTTTTCATTCGACCTCTCTCATTTCTTATCGGTTCATCTTTTTCTATATCATATTTTACAATCGCATAGGCTGTTAAGCATACTCCACAAGTTTTATCAAGATTATGAATATTGGCAAAATTTGGCACAAAATCCTCTGTTGCACCATAAAACTCTCTTATTTCTTGGATATTAAATCTTTTTTTGAAATCCATCCAAATATCTGGTCTAAGTCCATTCCCAACTATTTTTACAATGGGATTATCCGCATCGTCTGGCTTTGGAGGTTGATTATACAAATATCTACATATTTCACCTACATAATTAAAGCATGTGGCGTTTAATTTTCTAACTTCATCCCAAAAGTTACTTGCACTGAATTTTCTGCTGATCGCCATTGCCGATCCTTCATAAAGGGTTGCAGCAAAAGCTACTTTAATACCATGACTATGAAATAATGGAGTCGTAATATATAATATATCATCAGTTTTCATTCCAACCACCATTCCTCCCCACCACATCATCGCAGTCAATATTGAACTATTTTGCAGAATTGCCGCCTTTGGAAGTCCCGTAGTACCTGATGTGAAAATGTAGACAAAGGGATCTTTCATCAAAATCTCTGTCGTGGTCGGAGGATTATTAACGTCTGAATCCTTAATCTTTTCTTTAAGATTAATATATCCTTCAGAGATTTTCATTATACCTTTATCCGGCAAAAAAAAGAGCATTTCTTTTTGCTCATCTGTTAAATTTAATTTGGATTTAACATTTTCAAATGCGTTAATTAATTCTTCTCCAATTATGTATACTTTACCGGGAGTATGCGTCATACTATGAATAAGTGGTTTTTCACGAAGGTTTGAGTTTATCAAGGAAGATATCACTCCTAATTTACCCATTGCAACAACAATAAACATATATTCCGATCGATTTTCCATGAAAACAACAGCTACATCCCCTCTATTTAGACCTAATTTAAGAAAATAATTCGCATATCTGTTAACCATCTCATTGAACTCTTTATGCGTATATTTTTCATCTTCATAAAGTAGGGCCAAATTATCAGGATATTTCATGGCGTGTTCTTCAATTCGAAGTCCTATAGAGTACTTTGTATCGAGTGTATGTTCGCCCATCCATAATGCCTCTTTTAATATCATAGGAGTTTTCACCTCCCAAGATGGTTTGATTATGTTATTATATTCTTCTTTGGATATAATATATGGTTTCTTGTCCTCCCCGTTTTGAGCTTTTTTTCTGGGTAATGATATTTCTGATTTTTGATCATTCATTTTGCATCGTTTTTAAAAATTTAAGAGTTTGTTTAAAATTAATTTAACATCTCTATTATATAATTACTTTACCCAAATTTTTAATTTTTAGACACTAATAGACATTAAATTAATTGAAAGAATTTAAAGAATTCTTTTCCTAGCAAAATTAACTAGTCCATTAGATTGAATTATTTCTTGTATAAAAGGGGGCATCCTCATAATTTTGTATTTCTGTTTTGTCGAGCAATTATTAAGAATCCCTTCTGTAAATTCTATTTCTATCTCATCACTGGTATGAAGTTCATCAAAATCTTTAAATTCTATAATTGGCAATCCGATATTAATACAATTTCTAAAAAAAATTCTCGCAAAGGAGGGTGCTATTATACATTTAATTCCAGAAGCTTTAAGTGCGATCGGGGCTTGTTCTCTACTTGAACCACAGCCAAAATTCATCCCCCCAACCATAATTGTAGCCC
>SDNM01000117.1 GCA_004524385.1 Promethearchaeota archaeon | reverse complement strand
TGCAAGAAGATTCCATTCCATTAAAATGACTAGTAATGTGATCTCCATCATAACAATAGGCTAAAATCAAATGCGAAAGGATTAATGGCGTACAGAATATCATAGTCAAGTGCGGTTTAACAATAGTCAGATTTAAAGGGGAAATTATAATCCCTTTAATTTCTCCTGGTTTTAAGATAGCATCTAATTCACGAGATCTTTTCTCTGCCTCTGCATTTCTTTTGTATCCTGCCTTCTTTTCCCATGCTTTAAAAACATCATCAGGATTAGAAGTTTCTTCTAAACCAAAATAGTGTATAGAGGCAGGTTTACATGCAATATCTTCCCCTGTTAAGAAAAAGGACAATCCAGATCGTCTACACCAAGTATAAGTTAAACAAGCTGGGACTTCTGAACCAAAAGCCTTATGAGGTCGAAGTGCGTTCGTAGAAACTTCTTCATCTGGAGGTACTAACCTTACAGCAACGGGATAAGTTAGAAGTTTTAATTTATCCATCAATTCTTTTCCAATTTTCTTATATTTTTCTAAATCATCCAATTTATCTCAGACTCGCTTTCTGTATATTTTAATTAAAATAAGGAAAAAATTAATTTAGATTTATTTTTAATTGGGATTTTTATTCATTTACACATCCAGATTCTATAATTAATTTATAGCTTTCTTTTTTATCTTGCATTGTGGGTCCACATACCAATTGACAAAACCCACAGCTCGGTCTAAAATCTTCTGGAGGCTTATCATTACGTCCCAGAAAAGTGTTTTCGACTAATCTAAGAACATTTTCAGCTTCTTTGCCCCCTTTTTCAATAGCTTTAGCAAACATATTTTTAACATAATCGACCACAGAATCATCTAATGGCAGTCTTTCAATATCATCAAAACGAAATGGAGACCAAGTGGACCACTCTTTAAACTTATTCTGACCTGCCATACCACTACAAATGGCAATGCAATAAGCATAATTATTTCTCTTGGCAATGGTTTCCTCTACATCGGCGATTTTCACTGATTCTGATTCATCTCTTGCAAAAAGCCCTCCTTGACAGGATTTTTCACAGAGTTTACAGTTTACGCAAGGATTATTTTCCATAGAAGGATCTGGTTTTAGTTCTGCTTCAGTTAATATGGAGTTGAATAAAACTCTTGCACCATATTTTTCCGTAATTACATTTCCACTCCAACCTATACGGCCTAATCCTGCAGCTACTGCAGCACACCTATGTGAAAAATTGGGAACTAAATGCATGGGGGTATTCTTTAATGCAGGAAGTATCGCTTTTTTTAAAAAAATAAGAGATTTTTCATCTTTTTGAGTTAATTCCGTTGTTTGATCTTTTTCTTTATTAATTAATTCAATTAGATTTCGAATTGCGGGGATAGCTGCCTTACCTGAAGTGTTAACATTTCGATAGTTAAAATTGACCTGACATCGATAAGCTTTAAATCCTTTCTCTTCTAAAAATTCTTTAATTTTTTCTCCTATTCTAAGTAAATCTTTAGTGAGATGCCCTTCTTCTTCACATAGAGATAAATAATCTTCTTTGGATAAATATTTTCTAACAATCTCGTCATCCATATTAACTCCAATGCTTATTACTGATTTAGCTCCCGGTAATAAATAATTAGAGTCTGAAAATTCTTTATCTTTAATACTATCTGCTGAACAAATGCCAACCAAAGCAGCTCCTTCTGCTCTTGCTAAGGATTTTATCTGTTCTTCAATTGAAATTTCTTCTGTTTTTTCATTAATTGTTTTCATTATTCTATTTCCAAGGTTATTCTATAATCGATTTAGCAAATTCCTTAGCATTTTCAAGATCTTTTGCGTTTGGACGACCCTTAATCTCTTCCAAACGCTTTCTTTGTTTTTCTTGTTCCTCTGGGGGTAAATTAGACAACATCTTTTCTTGAACTTCTTTAGGTACGCCAATATTTTCACCAATACATTCGAAATTTCCAACAACTTTTGATCCTTCAGTTTCGAACTTTTTTATTATTCTCTTGTACGCTTTTTTGCTGTAACTCATTGGACTCGAATGTGTGTTGAAAAAGGCTACTTTTGGAGGGAATTCTGTAATTTTCTTCATCATTGTAAAAATGTTTTTACTAACCATTCCTCCATAAATACCAGAGCCTAAAATAACAAGATCATATTTACCAATCTCGGCAGGATCTACATCTTTTATTTTTTGAAGATCCA
Source organism: Promethearchaeota archaeon (assembly GCA_004524385.1). Classification (GTDB taxonomy): domain Archaea; phylum Asgardarchaeota; class Lokiarchaeia; order Sigyniarchaeales; family SOKP01; genus LW40-45. The sequence continues at coordinate 3,518 of SDNM01000117.1, read as the reverse complement.
CTTCTTGCCCTTCTAATCCTTCTTTAATTGATTCAGCCACCTTTTTAGTATTTCCAGTTCCGGAAAAATAACATACCAATATTTTCATATTTTTTAACCTCTTTTACTTATTTTGTTATATTTTAAGTAATATTTAAATAATATTTTTTCCGATATTCTTTTAAAATTATCGGTTTCTATGTTTCTGACCATCCCCTTCTTGCGGGAATATCTTCTCTTTCAAATCTTTTCATAGTAATTGCATTTTCGGGGCACGTTACAGCGCATAGTCCACACCCCACACACTTATCGGGATTAATCTGTGCAAATTCCTCAACTGTAATAGCATCAAACTTGCATCTCTCAATACAAGTTCCACACGCAACACATAAATCTTCATCAATACTAGAGATATAATTTGCTCTTGCTATACATCTAGGATTATCTAATCTTGTCAATCCAGCTAAATTTCCACAACAACACTCACAGCATTGACAAAGAATATGAGCGTTAGGAGCATTATTATCTGACATATGAACAAGCCCAAGTTCGTTAGCTTCATTTGTAATCTTTTTTGCTTCTTCTTTTGTTATAGCTATTATCGCCGGATCTCCCATCTCTAACAATGCTTTGGCAAAAACTCCAAAAGTAATACAATTATTAATTGGATATTTTCCTTTACATTTTCTATTTCCCTCGATTTCCCTTCTAGAACGGCAAGGACAAGGAAAAAGTGCAATATCTGTTTGACCATCAATTACTTCATAAACAGCTTCTATAGGAATAATTTCCTGACTAGGTTCTATTTTTTCTTGTACTGTTAAAACTCTGGTGCGAGGAATCCCGGATCTACTAGTCTCCCAGGTTTTATAATAACCACCATCAAAATATTCTCTACTTAAATTAGCAAATTTCACAACATCCTCCCGATCCAGATTCTCTTGAAGAATAAACGGCATATCATGGATCTGTAAAGGAGACGGACGAGCATAAAGATTTCCTACTCTAACTACAAATCCTCTTTTTGCAGGCTCTTCCAACTTAGCCTTTAATTTATTTTTATCAATATTTAATGTTTTTGCTAATTTTCTTATAGCTAATAATTTAGGCATAATAGGAAGTTCCAGCATTATTTTCACGAGTTCTGGATCCCACATTAAGCTTAAATATTCAAGGTAAGCCTTTTTCGGCTCCCCATTTTCATCTGCCGGATAAGATTGCGCAGAATTTTTGTATTCTTTAGCCAATTTTATCAAATCTGCTCTATGTTCTTCATTTACAATCATTTTCTTTAAAAATACCTCTTTTATGTTATTTTTTTAAGCTCTTTTAATACAGTATTTTTTTTTTATTGAGTTTATTATGATTATTAATTATTTAAAGGTTACTCTTAGTGATTATCAGTAGTGTAAAGTTCAGATAGAATCCTTCTAATATAAATAAAATGAATAAAACAGAAGAAAGAAGAGATTTTTTAAAAGAAATTTTGAATCTTATAAACTCTTTTCAAATAGATAGTATTTAATAAAAAGAAACAAATTTTTATAGTATTTTTATTTTATGGCATCAATTGAGTAATTTCAATGTTTCTCCTTACTCTTTTCTTATACTCTTTATTATTATTTAATTATAAGCATTTCTTTTAGGAAATCTTGGTCGGACTTTAATGATTTCTCTTAAAAGCTCTTCACTAAGTTTATTCCTTAATTCTTTATCTGTATTCCATAAATTATTGACTTCATCTGGATCACTTTTATAATTAAAAATGTCGCCAAGATTATCGTATCCATCGTAAATTGTTAATCTATTCTTTTCAGTAACTAAGGTTCGGAGGCGTATAATTTTATCTTTAGCTATTTCTTCATCATGCTCTATAAGTACTCGATCTCTTATTTTAACAGAGGGATCTTTCAAAATTGGAGTAGCATCATAACCTTGAAATACCCTAGGATGAAATTTTGGGTGAATCTTTAATAAGTTAAGAATGGTTTTTGGTAGATCTACTGTACTAATTAGAGAATCTGAGGTAGAAGTTTCTGTTACTCCTGGAATTCTCCATAACAAAGGCATATTAATAATGCCTCGATAATGTGCAGGTCCTTTTAGTAGAAAACCATGATCACCGCCGTAATCACCATGATCGCTAGTAAAAATAACCATTGTATCATTATTTAAATCTAATTCTTTTAATTTAGCTAAGATTTTTCCCACTCCATCATCAATCATAGCAATAGAGCCATAGGTTAGAGCTGTGAATATCTTTGCTTCGTCTCTTGTCACTATTTGGGGTAATAACTGCCGGAAACGTGCATCTTTTATATGAGGTCCTAAAAATTCATGGTTTAGTAAATTTTTTACGTCATCAAAATTAGAAGGTAACTCAATATCATCTGGTTTATATAAATCTCTATATTTTCCAGGGGGGCAAACGGGATGGTGTGGATCCGGGTAAGAACAGTGGATGAAGAACGGATTATTATTTCCTTCCTTTACATATCTTTCAAGATAATCAATAGTTTTATCAGTAATATAGCTTGAAGGATATAATTCTTCTGACAGTTCAGTTTCACAGTAATTTTCATTCAGAGTTAGAGGTCTTTCTAAAGCATATTCATGTTGATTCCATCCCTGTTCTTCTAACCACTCGGAATAATGACCTGCCATGAAATCTCCATGTCCAGCTGTCATATAGACTTCATTAAAACCATACCAAGGGCTAGGAAAGTCTTTAGCTTTAAGGTTTCCATGCAACCATCCGACTATATTCTCCCATGAAACTATTTTTCTTGACGTTGGACGACTAAAAAAATGAAAATGTGTTTTTCCAACACTAACAGTATGAAATCCACTTTTTCTTAAAATTTCTGAAATTACGGGTCTATTAGGATTTAAATTGATACCGTTTGATCGCGTCCCATGCACGCTTGGATAGGTTCCTGTAAAGAAATTTGCTCTATTTGGCATACAAATTGGTGTATTGCAGTAATAATTTGTGAATTTAACACCTCCTTCTGCTATACTATCAATATGAGGTGTTTTTAAGACGGGATTTCCCATACAACTTAAACTATCTGCCCGTTGCTGATCCGTTATAATAAACAAAACATTCATCTTTTCACTCATAATAATTACTTTCTTAATCTTTTTCCCTTAATTTTAAATAAGAATAAATACAGATAGGTACTACGATAATATCTACAATTACATGGAAAAGATTTAACACATTAAAAATATTTTCTGTTGTTAAAACGATTATAAATCTAATTAATCCTAAGGTTCCACCAATTGTGAGAATGATTATGCATAACAAATCGACAATCTTTTTTTCTCTGAAATATATTAGTAAAATTCCAAGCACAGCATACCCTGAACCATAAATGGCAGCACCAATTGTATGCCAATCAGTTCCATAAAAAAATATTTGGGAAACATGGGTTATTGTAGAAATTATTAATAAAATACCAGCAAAAATTCTCAATTTTTCTCTATTTTCCATAAAACAATTTACTTTTCTTATTGTTTGATATATGAGTTTTTAT
>SDNM01000116.1 GCA_004524385.1 Promethearchaeota archaeon | reverse complement strand
TTTCACACTGCCGGCAATAACTCTCAAAACTAATACTAAAATCTTGCAATCCTATTATTGAATAATTTAAAATATTAGGCATTTAACTCACTCTTTTTATTTACATTTAAATTTATATCCTTTTGACTATTAAAATTTAGGTATGAAGCTCTTCAAAAAATTTTTTAATTATTTATACTTAGAATTAATCATTAAGCCATAATTTATTGATTAAAATCAAACAAACTATTTTAATCATATAAAACGACGTGCGGAGATGGCTTAGCCTGGTATAGCGCACGGCTGATAACCGTAACTTGATAAGTACGGCTGGAAACCGTGAGGTCGGGGGTTCGAAGCCCCCTCCCCGCACCAATGCTCACATCTGGTTGCAAAACTTCAGCTTAAAATATTACTCTCATGAGAGAAAAAATATTATTCTCGTTGTGAATAGCCTCCCTTTGCATTGAATATGTCTGGGATTTCCGTATTGTATAATAACACTAATTAACCATTATTTTTTTAATCAATTTTCTCTTTTAATTATTGTTAAATGAAAATTATTATAATTTCTGGAACTCCTGGATGCGGCAAGACTTCAGTTTCAAAAAAGATTTCTGAAAAAATTAAAGCTGAAATCATATCATTAAATGAACTCACAGTTTCGGAAAATTTTACACTTAAATATGATAAGAAGAGAGAAACCCATGTCGTAGATCTTAGTAAATTAATCCCGTATGTAGAAAATCTAATTGAATTATATAATAAGGGAAATACCGAATTCCTTATAATCGAAGGCCACTTTTCTGATGCAATCCCTGAAAAATATATTGATTATGTCATTATTTTAAGGTGTAATCCAGATGAATTATATAAAAGATTAGAAAAAAGAGGATACAAAATCAAAAAAATCAGAGAAAATATACAGGCAGAGATTTTAGGTAATTGTACCAACTTTTTTATTCAAAAACAAATAAAATCACCTATGTATGAAATTGACACTTCTAATTTAACTATTGACTCTATAGTAAAAATTATAATAGATTTAACTGTAAAAACTATTAATGTTGAAAATTTTCTCCCCGGAAAAATAGATTGGCTTGAAATTCTCTCTCAAAACGACCGTATAAATGAATTTTTTGACTAAAAATAACTGAAAAATTTTAATTATAATTAAAATGAATTATGAAATAATAGATGTGGATGCCCTCGGCAGAATTGGAAAAATTAAATTTGGTTCTAGAGAGATAATTACCCCTAATATATTTCCCGTTGTCCACCCTTATAAAAATATAATAAAACCAAAAGAATTAAAAAGCTTTGGTGCTCAATGTCTATTTACAAACGCTTATATCATTTATCAAAATGCTCAAATAAGAGAAGATGTCTTGAAAAAGGGGATCCATCGATATTTGAATTTTGATGGATTAATCGCGACAGATTGCGGTGCATTTCAACAATATATGTATAATAATCACAATTTGAATATCGATCCAGACACGATCGAAAAATTTCAAGAAAATATCGGCTCAGATTTTCCAGTTATTTTAGATGTCCCTGTTCAATTAAACGATGATTATGAAACAGCTAAAACTAAAGTACTTACAACAATAACCAGAGCAAAAGATAATATTAAAAGAAGAACTAATAAAAATTGTAGTTGGATTGGACCGATACATGGTTCGAAACATTTTGATTTATTGAAATTGAGTTCAATTGAAATGAGCAAACTTAATTTTGGGATATATGCTATTGGAGGATTAGTAAAAGCATTCTTGGATTACAGATTTGATTTAACACTTAAAATCCTATTAACTGTGAAAAAAAATCTTGTATCTAACAAACCCTTACATATGTTTGGATTAGGATTACCGCAATTTTTTTCATTAGCTGTTGCGTGTGGATGTGATTTAATGGATTCTGCGGCATATATCTTATTCGCTAAAGAAAATCGGTACTTCACATTAGCAACAGGAACAAAAAAACTTGAGGATTTGGAAGAATTTCCTTGCCATTGCCCCATTTGCTGTAAATATAATCCTAAGGAAATAAAAAAATTTGATGAAAAATTAAGAGTTGAATTGTTGGCAAAACATAATTTATATCTCTCTTTTTCTGAATTAAAAACAATCCGACAAGCTATAAGAAATGGAAATTTATGGGAACTCGTGGAGCAAAGAATAAGGAATCATCCAAATCTTATAAAAGCAACAGAAGTAATCAAAGATTACAATGATTTATTTGAAATTTATGAAAAGATTTACAAAAAACACGGAAGATTATTTGCATCTAGTGAAAGCCTTAATAGACCTATAATTTATAGATATGAAAAAAAGCTTAAAATTAATTATCGTGTTCCTAAAGAAGCAAAATATCTAATTATTTTGCCAGAATTAGATGTAAAAGGTAAAAACTCTCCAACTATAAAGAAGTGGTTGGAAACTATAAATAATTGTATGATAATTCCGAGGGAATCCTTACATGTTGTTTTTATTACAGAATTTTACGGAGTAATCCCTCTTGAATTATCCGAACTTTATCCAATGGGACAATGCGAATCAATCATTTCTTCTGCAAAAGACGATTTATTATATAAGAATTCATTAGAAAAATTTGAAGAATTTATTAAAAATAATTTAGAATATTATCAAAAATGTGGAGTTTTAATCCCGGAAAAATATATTAACCAGTTCGGTGAAATTTTTGATTTTTCTAAAAATAATCCAATTCAAGGATTAGATTACATATTAAAATCTAAATTTGAATCAAAATTTTCAATTTTTAACAATCTACAAGATTTATTGCATTATATTAAAGATGATAAAAACAAATGATGATATTGGAAAAAATTTCTGCTTATGGACACGAAAATATTCTCTGTACTCATAAAACTACTATTGAATTGACGAAAGAGAAATCTATTACGAAAAGAGGGAACTGTATTTTGGGGATTAACGCTACAAAGTCGTGTATAGATCTTAATCCTAATTTAAAAAAATATATTAAAAATGAAAAAAAAATTAAGGTCTCAATAAAAGTTGAGAATTTAACCGATTCATTTTACGGTTTCGGAAATAAATATTTAACTTTATTAGATAAAAATGATTTAGTTTTCCGAAAAAGTGATTATATTTGTGATAGAACTGTTTTAATTAATTGTTCAAAATCATCAAATGATCTAAGTCGCAAATTGATTAAAAAATTAAAAAATCCTCCTATTAAATTTTCAGTAATATTTGAAGTAAACGATGATAATTAGAGATAATAATACGAAAGATATCCAGTATCTTAAAATAAAAAAAGAAAACGGACAAAAGTTAATCAAACTATTAAATAAGAAATTTAAAAATCAAAAAATTATTGATAAAAAACATAAGATTCTAAGAGAAAACGATTACATTTTATTCCCCTTAATTGAAAATAAGGATTTTTTAGATAAATTAATCGAATCCATTGGAAAAACCGGTGATTTTCAATTAGTCTCTAAAAGAGCTGTTCCAAATCCTAAATATAAATCCAAATCTCTTCAAGATTTTTTAAAAAATAAAATTCCAGATAGATATCTTTTTCTAATTCCGAAATCTTACGATATACTAGGCGATATCGCGATAATTGAATATGATAAATCTGGCTCCTATGATAAAGAAGAAATTAATTCATTTAAAGAAAAAATAGCAAAAGCAATAACGATAACTAATAAAAGAGTTAAAACAGTCTATGAAAAATCTAGCCAAATAAAAGGAAAACACAGATTAAGAGAATTAACTCTTTTATATGGTGAAAATAAGTCCGAAATAATCTATAAGGAGAATAAATGTATTTTTAAACTTGATGTAAAACGTACTTTCTTTACACCACGATTAATTTTTGAAAGACGAAGAATTGCCTCAAGCAATATTAAACCAAATGAAATTATCGTTGATTTATTTGCAGGAGTTGGTCCTATTTCAATTCAGATTGCTAAGAAATATAATGTCATTATCTATTCTTTTGATATTAATCCAGATGCCTTTAATTATATTATGGAAAATATTAAATTAAATAAAATGAAAGGTAAGGTTATTCCGTATAATTTAGACATTAAAAGCCTTCTTGATCCTTCAAATAAATTAGGAATGTCGTTAAAAGGCAAAGCAGATAGAATAATTATGAATTTACCTGAAAAATCATTAGAGTACACAGATATAGTCTGCTTTTTAATGAAGAAAACTGGCGGAATTCTACATAATTATCAATTTTGTGAAAAACCTAAACAAATTGAAAAAGCTCTAAAAAATCTAAAATCAAAATTAAATAAATTAAACTGGTTTGTTGAGAAAGAGCTCAATGCTAAAATTGTTAAATCATATTCACCAAAATCAGATTTAATTGCAATAGATTTATTAATAAAATCAAAAAATTAAAAGGAAATTACATAAAATGAATTTTTTTTAATAAAGAATGATAGCTTTAAATTTTAATACCTTTTATAAAAGGTTCCATTATAGCTGGCTTTAAAATTTCTATAATTTCTAATAATTCCGAATAAATACCAATTACATTCATACCTTTAAAAATTCCAATCAAAATTATTGAGGAATCTACAAATAATGCAATTATTCTTTTTTCGAAATAATTTGTTAGTTGACAATAATTTCTTAATTCCCTAGAAAGATCATCGCCTAATGGATCGTCAATTTTTGCTGCAATATTTAGTCTAACTTTATTTGGTATTTCCTTAATTGTATCTATCAAATTAAATTTATTTATATCTTGAATATCAGGTAAAACTAGCCTTATACTACTTTTAGCTTGAGGTAAAACTTCTTTTATTATTTCAAATAAATCCTCTATACTCGAAATAACTCGAGTGCCACCAGTTAACTCTTTTTCCAATTCTTCCTTTTTTCTTAACTGGGATTTCTCTAAATCATTTTGGATTTTCAAACTCTCATCTTTTTTTCTTAACTTATCAATTTCCATAGTTTTACTAAGAAGGTCTGAACTTGATTGTTTGAATTTTTCCTTTAAATCTTCAAGTTTTTGCTCTTTTTCTTGTAATTCTAATTCTTTTTTTTTTATTTGCTCTAAAATTTCATTTTTACTTTCTAATATGTCAGATTTTTCTTTTAATAAAATCTCCTTATCTTGAAGTAATTCTTCAATTTTTTTTTCTTTTAATTCTAATTTCTTATTTAAATTACTCTTTTCATTTTCTAAGGAATCAATTCTCTCATTTAAGAGGTCTAAATTTTTTACTTTTTCCTTTGAAATTTCAATTTCAGCTTGAAGTTTTTGAATTTCTGCTTGAAATTTTTGAGTTTCAGCGTGAAGTTCTTGAATCTTACTATTTAATTCTGTTTCTTTATTCTTATATACATTTAATTCTTTTGTAACCTCCGAAATTCTTTCTTTTGCTTCATTAAGTTCTTTCTTTTGCATCGTTAAGTTCTGAAATAAATCTGACTCTTTTTTCTTTTCATATGTCAAGTTTCAAAAAGCACCTCAATAAGTTAAAAATTGCTTCAAATGATTAAAAAATAATTCTTTTTAATTAATAATTAATTAGTAATTTAGAATTATATTTTTGTCTATTTTTCCTAATTATTGCATTTATCATAATAAATATATAATGTCAATGAGTTTAATCTAAAATGTAATATCACCATGGAAGTGGTGTTTCAATATTAAAGAAAAAGAAAAATTGACTATTATTTTTTAAATCTTTGGAGTATTTTTAGCGGGCCTAGCAGGATTCGAACCTGCGATCTTCGGATTAGAAGTCCGACGCCA
>SDNM01000115.1 GCA_004524385.1 Promethearchaeota archaeon | reverse complement strand
CCAAAAGAAGGAAGACTTCCCATGACTAAGATGGATATTAAACGGACTAAAGAGTTGCTTAACGAAGATTTCGTCAAAAAAAATAAAGCGTGGCATGATGATCTCAATCTAGCTTTAAAATTAAAAGTAAAAGCTGAAATTCAAGTTCTTTCTTCACACGGATTCGAATTTCTAACCGATCATTATTTACCGGAAAAATTAACTACAGGTGACTGGATATAAGGACGTTTACTAAGAAGGATGGAGGAATAGTACAGATAATCGATAAAGAGAAAATGCAAGAATGGCCAGTTGAATTACCCCTTATATTTATTGAATACATCAGAGAAAAACAAATTGAAAAATATGAGGATGCAAAGGTAAAAAAGGAAATTTCAACTTATCTTAACGAGATTCTTAAAGATGTAGCAATTCCAAGATTAATATCTGTTTTAGAAGGAGATAACAACGAAGAAACTATTTCTGCTCTTCAACGGATTGAAGAACTCTCTAAAAAAAATATAGAAATGACAAGACCAATAAAACCATATCTTAATAATTTATTAAAACATAAAAACAAAAAAATCGTTACACTCGCCCAGAATATTTCAAATAATTTTACTAAAGCTGATAGAAAGAAAGAACTGGCTAAGAAAAGAAAAATCATGCAAGAAAAAGAAAAAGAATTCTTAGCAGGAAAAATTAGCGGAGAAGAATATGCGCGTACGAGAAAAGAATATTTAACTCTTAAAGAATAATAATAATCAATGAAATGGGAAAAAGAAAAATTTTACGATTTTATTGTTGAGAACAACGTAATTGGCTTCTTTGATGAGCCCCTAGAGTTAAAATCTGGTAGAATTTCTTATTTTTATGTAAATTGGAGAAATATTGCTGAAGATGTCTATTTAATTGATAAATTAAGCGACTTCCTTATAAGTTTTGTTGAAAAGTATAGTTTAAAACCCGATTGTTTCTATGGTGTACCAGAAGGCGCCACTAAAATAGGAATAATTACACAATATAAATGGGCCAAAATCCAAAAAAATTATAATCTTGGAGTTTATCCATTATCAATGGGTCGAGCAAAACCTAAACAGCACGGCGACCCTAAAGACAGATTTTTTTTAGGTATTCCAAGAGGAAATGTAATAATCCTTGAAGATGTAACTACTACAGGAAATTCGTTAATCCATACTATAGATAAATTATTCGATAACGATATTAAAATAATAGCTGCCATTGGTCTAACAAACAGAAACGAAATTAGGGATGATAATAAATCAGTTGAAGAAATTCTCAAGGATAAGGATTTAAAATATTATGCTATGAGTGATGCTATAGAAATATTACCAAGAGTATATGAACTATTAAAACCGGATGAAAAAATAGCTAGACACATTGAAGATTATTTTAAAAAATATGGAATTAAAGAAATCAAAATCTTAAAAAAATAAATAAAAAGTATAGTAATTTAAAAAAGACTAGCTTAAGATATGGTTTTCAATTTTATTTTTATTGATTCGCTCCTAAAAAAAAGTTTCTCCATGTTCTTATATGTTCATGGATATAGTTAAATAGTATTTTTTCAGAACTAGTCAATCTTTTCTCATCATCTAAAGATAATTTTGTTCTTGATAATCTTAACAATTTCAATAATCTGCCGTCGATTGTACTGGATAAATATGAATAAAACCGATCTAAATCGGCTTTTGGTTTAATTCCGGCTTTTACTTCTTCTTGCGTGAAAAATTGGAATTCTTTAATTTTATTTAAAAAATATTCAGTATCTTGTTGAACGAGTCTCTGATTATCTCTTTCAGCAATAGCATATCTTTGAACATCCACATGGTCACATTTATCACTCGACGCTATTTTCATTATATTATTTTCAATGAAAGGAATAGCTAAAAATAATTTCAATTTATATTTTTTTCCTTTTTCGAATGGACCAAAAGATTCTCCAAATATCGATAAAGAATTTTGATCCTTTATACATTCTATATAAATCTCATCATTTTTAAAAATAAAATTTATTCTGTTAAGGGAATCGATTAAATTATCATGAATTTTATTCAAATTTTAAACTCACCAGAATTAAATATAAGAAGTTGATTTTATATATTATATTAATTATATTAAGAAAAATAAAATTTATATTAAGATATTAATACTCTATTAAACTGAAATGGACAGTATAATTATTATATTATTTATAGTCTTTATTGCGGTTTTTATTTTTGGCTTCTTCATTATTTACAAGCAAGTTGCACTTATAAAAAAGGGAGAATTCAAGCTTAAAGATCGCTTTCAATGTATCGTTTATGGATTTATATTTAGTTCTGCGGTATTAGTAGTTGTTAGTATGGCATTGATATTTACAATAGAAACTCCTGATTTCTGGACAGATACTACTCCTCCAGATTTGGATCCAATTGTTTTTCTCATTCCATTTGCGATATGCCTGGCTTATATTTCTTTTTACCCTTTGATTGATTTTCTTTTTATTGCTCTTAGCGGAGAAGCAGACGAGGGTCTTACACCATTTCATAAGTACATTGGTGAAAAAATCATAAATAAAACAAATTATAAAATAATAAATGTTTTCATCGCATTGGCTTTTTATTTTGCAGTTTTTTTTTTACCTCCAATTTTACTTGCATTATTAGGATTACCCTTTATAATGATATGGATGAGCTGGATGCTTGTTTATCCATTAATGATTTTAACTTTTTATGGAACTAAAGGATATATTGCCCAGTTATCAAATTTTTATCTCCATATCCCAGAGATTAAAAGATCTATTTTCCTTGGATTTGAAGATGGTAAGAGAACTTTTGAAGAATTTAAAAAAGGATGGGCACCGAGAGTTCTTATAGGATTAATGATTTTTGTATTTGTATGGGCTTGGATCTCCATGATTCAGACAATAAGTTTTTACTTTACGGCATCAATGCCCTTCGCACTAATGTCTTCTATATTTGTTTTCGTCACGCTATTTTTAGGAGTGCTTGGATATTTTACCAGATTTTGGGCCCGTAAAATAAAATATAGAGGTATAGATATCTATTTCGCAGCTTATTTAATAGCCGCTATTGCTATCAACGTACTAGTTAATTTTTTAATCTTAAATGCAAAAAAGCTAGAAAATACATTAATTTTCTGGAAATTCACTCGTGATATTACTCCTAATTATTTAATGTTTGCTTTTGCTGCAGCAATCGAGGAAGTAGTTTTGTTAATATTTACTACATACTATTTCTTATCTAAAACAAATGAATTTAAAAGAAATATTAAAAATTCAATTATAAATCAATGTGGCCAGACTTTTGATCCTATCCCCCTTTTTAATTTAATTAAAAATAAAAATCGAGAAATAAGTAAACATGCTGAAGAAACGTTAATTATGATGTATGAAAGAATCCCTCTCAAAGAAAAGACTATTCTTGATGATATGAAATTTAAAAATTCTTTAATAGATGGAATATGCGATCCCCATCCTAATTCTCGGAGAATTTGTTATAAGATTTTACTTCAATTAGAAAACGATGTCCCAGACAAAATTTTACAATGGATTATTGAATCATTAGAAAGCCCTAATTATGATAAAAGTATCCCTTTTGCAAAATCTTTATTCATAGCTAATATGAATTTAGTCAATAATATCCCTATAACAACAATATTTAATCTTGTCAAAGATGCTGAATGGAGACTTAAATTATTTGGATTAAAAATCTTATCAAGGTTAATTGAAAAAGATAATCACCTAATAATGAATCTGGATGTTAATAAATTATTGAGTGATCCTAATTATCATGTCCAAGTTGAAAGTCTTAATATATTTTCAAAAACTTCAGAGGAAATACCATTTGAATTGTTAATTGAAAAATTAAATCATCCTAATAAATTTATAAGATCAGCTACTATTAAAAATATTAAAAATCTAAAATCTGAGAATATTAAAGATGAAATGATAACAAAGATCGCCCCCCTTATAAAAGATCCAACAAGTTCGGTTAGAGCATCAATCTTTGAGCTCTTTTCCAAAATAGGGAATTTTAAGAAATTTTCAATTCCGATTCAACCTTTTCTCGAAGGTTTAACTGATATCGATAAAAATGTAAGAAAAGCTTCAGTTTTAGCACTTGAAAAATATTTTAATGAAGAACCAAAGGCTTTAGATATAGAATTGATTATAAATAAAATAGATCCTAATAATATTGAGATCTTAAATAGCATATTATCGCTATTAAGTAGATTTTGGGAAAAAGATCCTGAAAAGATCTTAACTACTTTATTAATATTTTTAAAATTTGATAACGAACAATTAAAAGAAGCCATATCAAAGATTCTTGTTGAAAAATATAAAACGAATCCCTATTTAATTATTCAGAATTTAATTAGTATTCCTGATGTTTCTAAATATATTAAGAAAGGTATTGTTTCTACAACATTAATAAGAATTGCTAAAAATGATCCTAAAAATGTAATCCCTAAGTTATTTAATTATTTAGATTCTAATGACGATGATACTAGATTAAATGCGATCACATCAATGGAAGGATTAATAGATGATTTTTCTGATAAAATTACTATTAAACCTTTCCTAATACTTTTAGAAAAAGATACAAATCAACAAATAAAAAAAGAATGTTCGAAAATTATATCTAAAATTGCAAAAAAGAATCCAATTTTGATAAAGCCTGAAATGATTGGTATTTTACAATCATTAAATAATCAAGAACCTTCAGTTAAGATTACATTATTTAAATCTTTATTAGAAATTGCTAGGGAATCACCAAATTTAATTCCAATTCCTCCAATTATTGATTTTCTCTCAGATTCTGATTCTTTCATTCGAGAATCTTGTGCAAAAATATTAGGATTTATTGGGTATAAATCTCCAGAAGAAGCCATTGATGTGTTGTTTAATATTGGTTTAAAGGATGAAGATTGGATCGTTAGAGAAGCTAGTATTTCAAGTTTAGGAGAAATTATCGAACACCTCGAAAATAGAGAATTAATCATTAATAAATTTGTATTTTTTCTTGATGATGAAAGCACTTGGGTCAGAAGATCAGCCATGAACATTCTATCTAATCTTAAAGAAATTAAATCTTCACAAATTCCCTTTGAGAAGGTTTTAAAGAATTTAAAAGATAAAGACCCAAAAGTTAGAGAAGCATCAACCGGATTGCTTAAAATCTATGGTATTCATAATATCGATTCAATATTTGAAAACATAATTACTCTTTTAGAAGATGATTCTGAGGATGTTAGAAATAAAATGGTTAATGATATGGTCTTAATCATTAATAAAATTGGACTCAATAAAGTTTTATCAAAACTGTTGAAAAATTTGAGCGGAGAAACCTCTATAGAATTACAGCGCTCAATAGCTTTAATCTTGGAGCGAACTTCAAAATATGAAGACGAAAAAATCAAAAAGAGAGTCATATCCTTATTAAAAATAAGGTGTGAAATGAGCCAGGATCCCATTATATGTGAAGCTTTACATAAAATAAGAGAAATTTAAAAAAAAATATATACCTCCTTATCAATAATAAATTACTAAATCGCTCCTCCATTTTTCTTAAATATTTTCAAGTAGTTTTAATAAATAGTTAATAAAATAAGTTGTTAATATTCCAAATTAAAATACTATAAAAAATAATTTGTCTATAACAATAAAATTGAGTGATTTTTAATTGACAACGCAAGCTCCTACTCCTACACGTCCCATCAATAAGGTTCAGAAGTTTGAGGATTTTTATCGAT
>SDNM01000114.1 GCA_004524385.1 Promethearchaeota archaeon | reverse complement strand
CTATAGGAATTTTTGACCATGCTCTTAATTGAGCAAGAACCATTGCAACTCCAGTACCATCTTCTGATGCTCCTTTAAAAGCCGAATCTGTATGAGAGGAAACCATTATCATTTCTTCCGATTGCCCCGGTAATATCCCCCAAATGTTATTTGCTTTACTTGTCTCTTTATAGCCTTCAAGAATTATAGTACCTTGAGAATTAGGTGTTTTAGCTAATTCTCTAACTTTCATTCCGTCATATTTTCCAACATAAAGCGCTGGTAAAGGTTTCATTGATCCATCATATGGCCCCCAATGACTATTTATATTTGAAGGATAATCTCTTAGAATTAAAATTAGTCCCAATGCTCCTCTTTCAACAGCTCGCCAATACACTGAATCACTTCTTGGCAATCCTCCTAGTGCTTGTGGTGGAAAGTTTAGAAGAGCAAATGTTAATATAATTTCTGTAAATTCGTCAATTGACTTAGTGGGGTCTGAAATATAATATGGTTTTGCTGTACTTAATAGTTTACCAAGAGGTAACGTTGGAAATTCGATCTCAGCAATGACAATTTTATCCTTAACATCTTTTCTTTTAAAATCCCTTTCTCTGCCCGTACCTACATAAACTAATGGAGCTGTTAATCCTTTTTTATCCGTGAATTCTGTGTTCAATACATAAAAGCATGGAATTTCAATTGTATCATCTTTTGTTATAATACTCAATTTCCAATTAGTAGCAACCCAATTAATGACTTCAAAAGCTTCCTTTTTCACATTCTTAATTCCTAATTCTTTAAATTGCTTTTCTATGAAATTTTCTATTTCATGAGCCTCTTCTGTTCCTATTCTTCTGTGTGGAAGGCTACAAATTTTTTCTAAATCAGCTTGAATAACTTCTAAATTAGGTGCTAAAACCTTAGTCTTTGGTTCTTGAATTTCTAATAAGATTTCTTCAGCTTTATTTCTGATTCTCTCCATTTCTGGAATTATCTTAAATAAATTAGAGATAAAACTCTCTTTAGATAATTTAAATTCTGTTAAAGGTTCTTTTCTTTGATTCATAAATCTCCCATTTGAAGTTTTTTAGTTAATTATAAAGGTTTGGCTAGTATTGCTTTTACTCTTAAATCTTTAAATTCACATGTAGGAACAGGTTTAATTAAACATACTGTATCAGCTCCCCTTCCTGTACCAGCAATACAAATAACATCTCTATCGAGATCTGGAATCAATCCAGCATCAACAGTAGTACAAGCGATTTCAATACACACTTTTACACCTTGACTAAATTGGGAGCCTAATATCTTAGCCAGCAAGTCAACAAATTGCCAGGCTTCTTTTTTTAATCTAATACCGCGTTCAATTCCAGACATAGAATGAGTACCACAATGGATTTTCAACCCTTTCTTTTTCAATTTTTCCAATTTATCTTCAGGGAATTCTTGTCTTAATTTACTGCCAGTAAAATAATATGCGTGCGTAATTACTACAACATTAAAAGTATCTAAATTAAAGACATTTAAAACTTTTTCGGCAGTAGTTCCCGCTGTACTAGCAAGAATGATATCTTTAATCCTAAATTGATCTGCATACTTTTTTGCGATTTCTAATGCTTTATTAGTATTTTCTGGTCCACCTTTTTCAAAATAAGTAACTTCTATATTTAAATCTGCCATTTATTATCAAAACTCTTGGTTTTTTTTTTATTTAGTTTTTAATTTTATATTATACTTTTCTAATAAATTAATTTAATCATTACTTATAACATGGATTAATTTAATTTTATAAAAATTGGACTAAAAATCTTTTAAATATAGAAAAAAAAATATTATATGATAACAGGGTTAACGGGGTTAATTTTTATTTTATTCCTATACATACTTATTCCCGCGTTATTAAAATTCATAATTGTACTTCCAATCGTCCTATTAGTTTGTTTCTTTATAAGTCATTTTATACTTAGAAAGATCCCTGGAGCGAAAAGGGTTACTTGGATGAAATTCGACAAGCTTTTAAAACTATTTTTATTATATCTCAACTAGGATTTTAACAAATTTTCTCTCACCGGGCTCGAGAAATCTCTCAAAAGCTTTCTGTATATCTTTTAGGCGTACAACTTCCGATATAAATCCATTAGCATCTACCTTACCTTTAGCAAATAAATCAATGGCCTCTAAAATATCTTGCTTATCATGGCCAAAACACCCTTTTAAATTAATTTCTTTAGAATTTATTATAAACATAGGAAATGAAATGCTTCCTTTTTGAATACCCTCTAACAATATGGTCCCGCCTCTTTTTATGATTTCTACTGCCATTATTAAGGTCTTTTCAATTCCAACACAATCAAAAATAAAAGTTGGTTTTCCATTTTTTTTAATGAATTTCTTAATTTTCACCTTACTCGGCGGAAATGCATCAATTGCACCCAATTTTTTTGCTTTTTCTCTTAAAAATTCATGAGGTTCAACTACAACAGCATAATTAGGATTTTTCTCGATTAATAGTGCTTTAAGAAATGTTAATCCAATATTTCCGCCTCCCATTATTACAATATTTTGATTTTCTTCTATTTTTGACAATTTTATAGCCCTTGTTGCGTTCGCAAAAGATTCTATCATAACAGCCTCTCTAATTGAAATATTTTTAGGAATATGAAATAAGAATTCTTTTGGCACTTTAACATATTCAGCGAATCCCCCATTTTTAAAGATTCCTAGATTATCTAGTTTTACTTCCTTACTAAGATCAGGAGATACATTTATCCCACAAACTCTTTCCCCAATTTTTACATCTGTAATATTTTCTCCAATTTCTACAACTTCTCCTGCGAATTCATGTCCCATTATTAAAGGAACTTGATACATTTTATATTTAAAGTTAGTTATATCGCTTCCACAAATGCCACAATAATGAGATTTCACTAAGATCTCATCAGGACCAATTTTTGGTTTAGGATAATCTTCCCTATATACAATTTTTTTTATATCTTCAAAAACAGCTGCCTTAATAGTTTAATCATCTTTAAGCAATGATATAAATAAAGAAAAAAAGATATGAATAATTAGTTATAAGATTCTATTATGTAATTATTTCATTTCAACCCATTTCTCACTCTTCAATAGCTGACAGGGTTTGAAATATTCTTTGCCTGTCATCTCTATGAGTTCATTTAAAACTTCTACTTGTTTGGCGGAATTATTTACATTTGGACCCATGATACCGGGCATATTCATTCCTGCCATTAATACTTGATCAATCACTTCCCAACTCGTGGTTACTCCTTCTTCTAAGACTCGGCAACCCTCATTTAACATAATTGCTATTGAATATTTAAGTTTCATTATTCTAGCTTTTCCAGCTTTTCTATCTGGTTTAGGTCTTCCTTGAGACCAGTCATGAAATCCTTGTCCGGTTTTCTTTCCTAATTTGCCTTCATTAAATAATTGAGTTATTACTTTTCCTGGAGCAAAATCAGATGAGAGCGTTTTTGAATAATAAACTTGTCCATGATATAATGTATCAATACCTACATAATCTGCTAATACACATGTTGGCATAGGTCCACGTGTGTCGTTATCTAGCTGCTTCCACGAGATTCCTTTTTCAGCACACAAATCAAAAACATAATTATTATATATTTGGACAGGAGCAGTCACTCTGTTACAAATAAATCCAGGTCTATCCTTTAATACCTTCGCAATATATCTTTTGCCTTTAAGACAGGGTAATTTTTTTGCAAAATCCATGCCAATTTCAATACTCTCATCAGAACTCTTTTCACCGTAGATTACTTCTATTAATCTCATTAAAGGTACAGGATTAAAAAAATGCATTCCTATAACCTTATCTGGTCTATTGGTTGCAGTCGCCATTTCTGTTATGGACATCGTAGAAGTATTTGAAGCAATGATACAATGGGCAGGAGCATTCTCGTCACATGTTTTAAAAACTTGTTTTTTAACACCCATATCTTCGACTACAGCCTCAATAATTATATCTGCATCTTTAACTGCGGATGCTAAGTCTGTGGATTTCTTACACCTTGCCATAATATTAGCAGCTGATTCACCTAAGGCACCTTTAGCTTCAAGTTTTTTCATACCTTCTTCTATATTGGCATAACCACTATCAACAAATTCGTCTTTAATATCGACTAATGTAACATTTAAGCCAACCATTAAAGAGACTTGTCCAATACCATTGCCCATTTGGCCCGCACCAACTACTACAACATTTTTAATATCAACCATCTTTTTCATTCTCTTTAACTTATTTTAAATCTATATAGTAAGATAAGATCAATAATTTATTGCTTATTATAATGTTTAACAATTTGATCGATTTAGAAAAATAGCCTTCTCTTATTATGTTTCTCAATAGAATTTCAATGAAAAGTTTTTAAGATCTAATAATTTTACTCAATTACTTAATCATAAACTAATATGGAAATAAAAAAAAAAGGAAAAGATGAATTATGGTAATTAAAACAAAAATAACCGAAATGTTTGGGATTAAGCACCCCATCATTTTAGCGCCGATGGGTCCATTTTACATTACAAAGCTTTGTATCGCGGTATCTGAAGCTGGTGGTATGGGAGTTTTAAGTCATATAAACCTCTTTGGTAAAAGTAGTATTGATGAAATGAAGGAAAATATGTTAGATGTAATTGAACATACTGATAAACCCTTTGGATTCAATATACGCACAGCTCGTATGCAGCCTGACGCAAAAAGCTTATGTCGTCAAATTCCAAAGTTTATAGCGAGTAATCCTAAACTCCGGGAACAATGTATATATGCAATTACGAGTGCTGGAAGCTCAAGAATGTTACCTGAAACGAAAGCCTTTAAAGAATTAAGAGCCCAAACGAATATCAAACACGTTCATGTATCTCCTGTTGCATGGTTAGCTGAGAAGAGTGTTAAATCTGGCGTGGACGCAATAGTAGTTACGGGAACTGAAGGTGGAGGTCATCAATCCTATGAAAAAGTGTCAACTCTCGTATTGATTCAGGAATTAGTTAAGAAATTCCCTGATTTGCCCATAATAGCATGCGGAGGTTTCGCCACGGGTGCTGGACTTGCTGCTGCTCTTTCAATGGGCGCTGGTGCAATCGCAATGGGTTCAAGATTTATCGCAAGTAAGGAAAGTGAATTCCATGAAGCATATAAGGCCATAGTACCTCCTGCTAAAAGCGATGATACTGACTTAGTTACCGGATTCTTAGGACCAATTAGGCTATGGAAGAATAATTATTGTAAGAGTCATGGATTAGTCGCAAGTAAAGAAGAAAAATTAGCAGAAGAATCTTCTTTTTCATTAGAAGATATCATAGAAGATGGTAAACACTACGAAATGATTTACGATGGCAATATTGATGACGGAGCTGTATTGTTAGGTCAATCTATTGGGCTTATAGATAGTATCGATAGTGTCAAGGATATTATTGATAATATTATCGCAGGTGCTGAGAAAAACCTAAAAAGAGCAACATCATTAATCCAGTAAATCAATCATTATTGTAAATTAAATATAACACCCATATTTTTTTTATTTTTTTAAAGTTTTTTTTAGCAATTATATAAATTTAAGTCAAATAATAAATAAAATAACATAATAACACATATTTTGATAAAAAATGTCCGAAAATATAGATAAAGAATACAAAAAAGCAGCTTCGATAATTAATAGCGCTGGAGGAACACCATTTCCTCTGACTGATACTTTAATCGAGATACTTAAACGTCTTGTAGAACCAGAATATTTAAATTTTATAAGGGCGTTTAGAAAAAAAAAAT
>SDNM01000113.1 GCA_004524385.1 Promethearchaeota archaeon | reverse complement strand
TTAACAATTAAATCTTTATAATTTTCTGGATGTTTTTGTGCGTCTATAAGCATTTCAGCCTAAGCCACGGTAGGTTGAACTTGCGGGCCCCCTAACTGAAAATATGTTTTTACCAAAGATACCCATTTCTTTCTTGTTTCTAACTCAGAACCTAATGCTGAAGGATGGAATTTCACGTTTACAGCACTTCCTAATGAATTCTCAAAGTCTAAAGATGCTATAGAGCGAAAAACGCCAGTCACCCCGTTCTTTTCCACATTATAAGGAGAACAACTAGGCGCATAGGGTGAAGATGCTAATCTTCCATCTGGCGTTGCGATAGAGATTCTGCCGTCTATGGTATGCGTGGTCATGCTAAGTAGAATAGGGATAAAGGGCCCTCCTCGGTAGTTCTTATATTTGTAGATCTCTTCAAATAATGTTTTTGAAATGGAATGAGCAAATTCATCAACTTCCGCATTACCGTTTCCCCAAAAACCTTCTATTTCCATTATACGATTATGCAAATCTTCATAACCAACAAAATTATTATCCAAAGCATCTAATAATTCATCGAAGGTGGTAAACTTATCTTCAAAGATGATCTTCTTTATAGCATACAAGGAGTCAATCAGATTCGCGATGCTATTGGTGACTCCAATAGCAGATAAGTCATATTTGGCTCCTCCTTCAGTAACATCTCTTTTATTTTGCAAGCATCCATCCATGAATGCAGATATATATGGTGCGGGCTGGTTCTTGGCATAAATTTCATCACGAAAATTAGAACCTTTAACGATTAATTCAATTTGGTCCTTAGCTTGCTGGTAGAAAGCATCCATAAAATCTTCAAAAGTTTCAAATTTATTAGGATCTCCAGTTTTAATCCCAGCTTCCCTTAACATTCCAAATAAAGTTTGAGTATCCCCATTTCTAAGAGTCATATCAAGCAAGCGACATAACAATAATGCATTTCCACTCATAGCTCCTGTTTTACCCGGACAATTAAGTTCTACGCATCCTATTATAGCATAATCTCTAGCATCTTCTTCGCTAAAACCGCGTCGTTTCATGGCTTCAATGTTCACTTCGTCATTGTAGATTGAAATATTTGCACTTCCTTCATTCAATGCTTCAGCGATTTTTAAAAGCAAATCATCAGGAGTTTTCTCATTAACTCGCACAGAAATATTCGAGACTGCTCTCGATCCATTTGCGGCATCAATAAATAAATACGTAAGATCATTGGTGCTATCAGTTCCATCTGGTTTGACCCCTCCTAAAGTTATTGGCGTAGATCCTAGATATCGATGGTAAAAATTGGCAATCGTATTTGATTCTGGCCTTATATTCAGTGACATCAATTTTAAAAGTAATTCCTCAAAGATTTCCACTGCTTCAGCTTCACTAATAATTCCTTTCTCCTTATCTCTTTTATAATATGGATAAAATATTTGGTCCACTCGACCAAAACAATTTAAATTTATGGGATGAGCTAATTCTACAGCAACTTTAAGCGTCCAAGCTGATTGAACTGCTTCTCTAAAACTTTTTGCAGGATGGAGCGGAACTTTTTTGCAGATGTTTAAGACTTCTTTAAGATTTTCTTTTAACTCAGCGTTTTTTTCTATAGAAATTTGGTTCTCAAGCTTTTCCTTCAATCGCTTGCAATAGGCAATTATTCCATCAACCGCAATTGAAATTGAATTGAGAAAATCTAATTCTTCTTTAGTATTGGTATTAACTTTTGTTTTTTCGATGTCATCCTTCATTTTGAGCAAGCCCTCTTTAATTACCTTCTCATAATCAAGGATTAAATGTCCCTGAAATGTGGCAAGGTTAGAACAAAGAGACGTAAAGATAAGTTGTCTTGACGTGACAGCAGGTACTGCCGAAAAGAAATCGAGCACACTGTCCTTAATTAAGTTTGAGCTCTGCATTTCTTTATCTAATATATCGATAATGCTTTTTCCCTTCCATTTTGGCAGTAAATCTTTGAGTAATATCTCTAGATCCTCTTTATCGATGGTATAGGGATTTATTTCTCTCTTATCCATAGTTGTAATACTCAGATCCGTTGGTTGTTTGCCCATTGACTTGACTATTTTAATATTATGACGAAAATTTCCCAACTGACGTTTTCTGATGAGGAACCCCAATGTCTTACTAAGAGATTTTACTCTCAACTTGAACATTCGCCCTTTCTTGAGTTCATTTTTATATACGTTATTAAAAACACCACGCTCAATATCTATAGGAACGCCCAAAAAGGATTCCGTCCAATATCCAGCAATTTTATCCTCGCTATTTACATAATGCGTCATGTTTTCATATACATGCAACATGGATAATGCCACGCGTTCATTAAGAGACAAGTTACTATTTTCCGTTTCAAACCATTTATCCGTGTAATATTTAGCTCGTTGGATTGATATCTTTGGAATGTCTGTCTGATACTTTTCTCTTAAACGCTGGATTCTATCATTCTTAGGATGAATTTTAATATCTTCTCTAAGTTTAAGTTCAGTTACCATTTTATTAACCACATGAAAATTAGTTTAAATTTTTTTTAGTAATGTTTAAATAATAGTAGATCTATGTATACTTGTGTATACGCCAGTATATAAACCTTTTTATTTTTAATAATGACAGAAAAAAATGAGAAAAAAGTAATCTGCACTCGAATTGATAAAACCTTAGAAGAAAGGATGATAAAATATGCTGAAATTTATGGAATCTCAAATAGCGATCTATTACGAAAAGCTCTACGATATTATTTAAGATATGCTCATAAAGATGAAACTGACAGTGGTTTTCTTGATCCATCGATTATCATTACTAAGGAAGACTTTTCTTATTTATTAGATAATCTCAATGAAGAAGAAATTGAGGAGCTCTCTGAAAATGGATATAAATCTGCTCTCAGAGGAATTAAAAAATATTTTGAGCAAATGGGCAATGAAGATATTGATCCACTGGATTTAAAAATAAAGAATATCCTTCCAATCATGGATTTGACTTTGTCCTATAATGGTCAAAACTGGTTGATTGATTTTAATTATTCAATCCAAAAAGAAATAATAACTTTTACGGGTACACACAGTCTCAATATTAAATTTTCGCAATATTTAAAACTTATATTTTCAAAAATCTTAAAACCTTATAAATATAAACTTGTAAGTGAAAGGATAAAAGATAACACGATATACCTATTGTTTGAAATTTGAATATGTTTTTAATGATAAAATCTATGGATGATTATTTATCTGATAAACCATAAAAAGTAGAAAAGATGTCTACCGCAAAATTTTCATCACTAGTGATTTTTATTTTTCCTATAATTCTAAGAAATTTTTTATTATCTGCATACCGTGGGGCTTTATTTTGATGGATTCGGAATGGAATTAATCTTGATGATATTTAGTTTAAAATTCTAAAATTCTTGAACCATGGAAAACTCTAACGATCTGAATCTTATCTCCCATGATACGATAAATAAGACGATAATTTCTAAAAATAAGTTCTCGAATATTAGGATCATCGAGCTCTGGGACTTTCCTTCCCATATTTGGAAATTCAGTTAGATTTTCAAGTTTCTCTTTTACTTGATCATAAAACGAAAGAGCAAATTAAAGCGAATCTTGTGCGATATAATCTATAATATCATTCAGATCATTTTGAGCTGTCGTTGACCATTCTATTTCAACCATTGTTCCAATCTCGCTTTGGCATTCTCCATGACTTTTTCATGAGGAACGACTTTCCCTTGCTCAATATCTTTAAGACCTGCTAATATCTTTTTTTTAACATAAAGATGATACATAATATCATCAATAGTGGCATCTTCTGGTAATTTTCTTATGAGGTCTATAATCTCTTCCTTAAGGTTTGAAGTCATATTTTCTCATTATCTAAATAATCATACTAATTTTTATAATTTCTTATCTCCCTTAAATTATAAGTGTAAAAAATTTTTCAGGATTTGCATTCCATGGGACTTCATTTTAATGGATTCAGGATGGAATTATTTTATAATTGGTTTTAAAGAGTAATCCAATCCCCTATAGGATTCTCAATTTTAGGTCCTAATGATTGAAATGTCTCATGTTTAAAATGTTCATCACATGAATAAATAATTTCTACATCATTATATAGCGGTAAAACACAAACATAATCCCAAATATGTATTCTACTATTTGAACTTAAGTTTAATGCTTGAGTAATGATATCGTTAGATATTGTATACCAAATAATTATTTTATTTGTCGCTAGCTTATTGCAGTATTCCATTAATTCAGCGGGTTCCATTTTTTGACCTCTAAATCCTAAAGCATGATATATTTCACATAGTTGATGAGTAGTCATTGAAATAGTGTTATTAGCAAATTGTTCCTTTAAGAATTCTTTAGACTTAATATGGAAATTTAACATCCTCTTATATTCAGCATTATCTTTAAATTTTGAAGAATCTGGTGATTTTTGAGCAAAAACCCAGAGTTCTGTATCAATATAGATTTGCATTGTTATATTCTCCTATAAATCATTAAAATCATATTCTTTAAAATCTTCAGGGCCTGCACCTTCGATTTTCATTTCTAATAAAGACAGGAGCTTTTTTCTTTCCTCATCAGGTTTATGTGATTTCATTTCCGTTTTCTTCAATTCGTTTTCATCTAATAAATGTATAAGAGCCTCCTCTAAAGTCACCCTTCTACCCTTTTCTGCTGCGATTTCTCCAGCTAACTTGTGTATTTTCTTTAGAGTATTTTTCGAAACTTTAATGGTTGTATTTTTACTCATATAGTATATATAGTATAATAAGTATATAAATTATACCGCTATTTCACCCTATAATTCCAAGAAATTTTTTAGGATTTGCATGCCATGGGGCTTCATTTTGATGGGCTCTAGATGGAATTGGAGCCCTTCTACATGATATTCTTTATGCCTAATCCCCATGATTGTGCCATCATCAGCAGATAAGCTGGTTTTAAGGTCTTGTCTATAAGATAGACCCTAAGAAAAAACAATTAATTGATTTTTGAATATTCTTAAGATTAAAAATTTAAATTAGAAAGTCATTAATAATATTGAAGACTATGCAAACAATAAAAGACCGCGTTATAGAATCAATTAAAAAGCTTCCTGATGATGTTAATTATGATGACATCATGGAATCAATTTATGTTCAGCAAATGATTTCGGAAGGTATCGAGCAGTTGGACAAGGGAGAGTATATATCTCATGAAGATATTAAAGAAAGGTTTAAAGAATGGTTGAAATAAGATGGTCTCCTAAAGCTGCTGACGATTATGACTCAATAATCAAATATTATGAAAAAACTGCACCAAAATTTGCTCAAACCCTTGCCAAGAAAATTATTTATATTATTGAAAACTTAAACCAATTTCCCAAAATGGGTAGAATTGTTCCTGAATTAGAAATTGAAGAGATAAGAGAAATAATCTATCGAAATTTCAGGATAATATATCGTTTGAAAGAGGAAATATTAGAAATTGCTAGAATAATCCATGGAAGTCGCCTTTTGAGGATATAATTGTATAAAATCTTTTTAATTACATTTTAAAAATCTATCTTTTAATTTTTAATTCCAAAAAATTTTTTAAAATTTGCATCCCATAGGGCTTCATTTTGATGGATTCGGGGTGAAATTGAAGACTATAAAAAAATATGATAAATATATTCTAAAATTATATTTTTTTTTAATCAATCGAAATTTGATAAGAACTCTTGGTTTAACACAATTTTTTTATTTGTACAATCTATTTTATCTTTTTTAAGCAAATCTAGGAATCTTTCAAATAGAGGAATCGTAAATTCGTCC
>SDNM01000112.1 GCA_004524385.1 Promethearchaeota archaeon | reverse complement strand
TGCTAATTTAATTAATCGAGAGCAAGATTTGGGAATCTCAGGCTTAAGAAGAGCTAAAGAGTCTTATAAACCGCATCATATGGTAAAAAAAAGTACAATTTTCAAATAGAACCATCCACCCAAGCTTTAGTTCTGATGTTTTCGGATTTTTTCATTGTTGTCTCTACCCATTCAGCACTTGATTTTATGATACTGGGAACAATACTCCCCGGATGGTCCCCTTCTGGAATTATATGACGTCCTTCAACCCACCGTCTCTTAATAATCGAATTCCATATGATACACTTAATTGACATATGTAGAGCTCTGTGAAGAGGTGCAGTACCAGAATAGGCTTTACATTTGCCTTTTTTCATTGCAGCCACAAGTTCATCGGGATCTGCACTATTTACATCCACTTGTGTAAAGGCAGTACCCAAAACCGAAGTTGTATGGGCATCTGATCCTGCAATGCGTCTCCCCTTAGGTATATTTTGATAAAATTTATGTGTTTTCCGATTTCTCCAATAGGCTGTTGAATTTGTCCATTCAATTCCATCAATATCTAATCTTTTTACAATCTCTGGGGTCCATAAACCATCATGTGGGTTAGAATATGGATGAGCGAGGAAAATAGCACAATCTTGCTCTCGCAGAAATTCGATTACCACATCAGGATCCCAACAATCCCTCCGATAAGGCCATTCCTGTACCCCGAACGCTAAGATATGGTTATAAATTGTAGAAATTTCCATAGCAGGAATTGAGGGGAGGTGAAAACTTTTGGCTAATTTTTCTATTATTTTTACTCCTCGAATAGTATCATGAGCCATTGCACAGACATAATTAAATCCTTTTTTTAATGTCATCTTAATCAATTGCTGAGGTGTAATCATTCCATCATGGTAATCGAAATAAGTATGCACGTGAGCATCAAATAGAGCTCCATATTCAGCTATCGGATATTTTAAATTCATATCCATCTCAACCATAATTTTAGATTATTTTATAATTAATTATTAGAACTTTAAATCTTCAGGTAATGTTTCCTTAACCCTTAAGAAAAGCGGAATTGACGCTAAGAGAAAAATTGGTGCAAAAGCAAAAATCCAAGCAAGACCCATGGAATCAGCAACTAATCCTCCAATAATTGCCCCAGGTATTTGAGATGTTGTAAAAATAATATTAAGTATACCTAAAAATTGCCCTCGCTTACCTTCTGGGAGGAGGTCTTGTTGCCACGTGGCGAGTGGTACTTGTATTGAAGCTATTGAGAGAAAAACTAATGCTATTGCGATTATTAATAAAATCATATTTAATATACTAGTGGGTCTTAAGAAGGGAATCATGAAATATCCAATTGAAGAAATGATTAATACTGGAGCAACTAAAACTTTTCTTCCTATTTTATCTGCGAGTTTCCCCATAGCTAATGTAATTAGAACTATAACGGGGATTAATATTCCTAAAGCAAGTATTAATGTCGTTGTATTAAGTCCTAGACTAAAAATATAACTAAAAAGAAAAGGAAAAATAATTCTATATCCTAAGTTGAAAACTGTCATAGCTATAATAAGTCTAAAGAAATCTCGATGTTTTCTTAACTCATCATATTGAAATGTTCCTTTTAAATCATCAAAGAATTTCTTTTTAGGTTCAAGTTCTGATGGTGGAATATGCCTCAAAAAGAAAAATCCTACTACCCCTGCTATAATCAATGCTAATCCCCCTAAAAATAATACAAAAATATATCCCTCTTGAGTTATATATGTAGAACCACCTCTCTTAACACTATAAAACTGATTTACAAATAAAAGAAGAAAAATAGGAATAATTATTCCTATAATTGAGAAAACTGTTATTAAACCATTAGCTCTTCCTCGATGCTCTATTTCAATCAAGTCAGGAACGAGCGTTCTCTGAGCCGCATAGTACATATTTGAGAAGATACCAATAATAATTGCATCAAGTATAAAACACCAGATAAACTCAGGAGAAAAAGGATATATAATCATACAAATTCCAGAAACAAGACTTCCAAATAAAAGATATGGTCTCCTCCGACCATACTTCTCTGATCGAGTATTATCACTAATTACACCAAATACCAATAAGAAAATTAATCCAAAAACAGCTGATACACTTACCATGATGGCGATGTAAATGTAGTCTAATGCCAAAACATGCTCCAAGTAAGTATTAAAAAAACTTGCTTCGAAGAAACCAAACATAATTGCCCCGAGAGTAATGATCCCAATGAGTATAATATCTCTCTTAAAAGTGTCTTTTCCTATTTCTGTAGCTTCAGGCGAATTTTTCATATTTAAATGATTTTTGTATTCTTATTTTTATTTTCTAAAAGATCTAAATTTAGTTTAAATGAATATTATGGTTTTATAAATAATTTAATTAAAATTTAAAAAGTATGATATAAATATTTATCAAGAACTTATTATCTAAAAAAAGTGATTAAAATTATGTCTAAAAAATGGCAAGTAAATGAAGATAAAGCATGGTTTAAGAAATGGTGGCCTAAAAATGTACCCAAAAACTATGATTTTAAAGAAATTACGCTTGGAGAATTTTTTGAGACACAGAGAAAAAAATATCCTAATGAAAATGTAATATGGTTCTTAGAAACCTGGATGACTTACGAAGAATTAGGAAAAAATATTGATTCCTTTGCTACAGCTTTACATAATTTAGGAATCAAAAAAAATGATTGTATCGCATTTCTACTACCAAATTGTTTTCAATATGTAATTGCATTTTTTGCCTGCGCAAAATTAGGTGCAATTGCTACAGGTATAAATCCGACGTATAAACCATTAGAAGTACTTCATCACTTAGAAATAACTAATGCTAAATCATTAATTACACTTGATGCGCTATGGAAGGAATTAGTTGAACCAATTCTCGCCAAACACAAATTAGATTTTGTGATATATACAAATGTGGCAGATATGGCAATTGGGATTCCTAAAGCTCTAAGAATTTTAGGTAAATTAATAGGAAAAATCCCTAAAGGTAAGGTGACATTTGATCCTTCTTATAAATTTACTGATCTTTTAGAAACCTCCCCAAATTTACCTGATGTTAAAATAAATCCAACAGAGGATACCGTTACCTATATAATGACTGGAGGTACAACTGGAGTTCCGAAAGCCACAGATTTAACTCATTTCAATGTAGTTTCCAATGCCATTCAATGTATGTTATGGTTTGGAGGTGAAGAACCTGGTCTTGGTGATGTAGGTGTATTACCAATGTTTCACTCTTTTGCTATGACTGCTGTAATGACATTTTCTATTGCTGCTGGAGGATGGATGATGCTCTTTCCTAAACCTCCTCCTACAGAAGAATTGTTGAAAGAAATTCAAGAAATTCCTGCCCCCAAAGGTTTAGCTTATGCTGGTGCAGAAATCTTATTTAAGCGACTAGCAGATTTTCCTGAAATTCATAATTATGATATCATGGGGAAATTAAGATTATGTGTATCGGGTGCCGGACCACTGCATAAACCTGTCCAAGAAGCTTTCGAAAAAAATACAGGAGGTAGGATAGTTGAGGGCTACGGTCTTTCAGAGGCAAGTCCAGTTGTAAGTGGGGGTAATCTATTTGGAGAGAGTCCGTTAGGTACAATCGGGATGCCTTTTCCAGGAACAGATTGGGCAATTTTTCCAACAGAAGATTTTAATAAAGGGCTTATAGCAGATGGATTACCAGGATCAAAGTATGGAGAAGAAAACACGGGTGAGATTTGTGTATGTGGACCTCAAGTTATGAAAGGTTATCTTAATCAGCCAGAAGAAACTGCCGACACGATTAAAGAATGGGATGGTAGAAAATGGCTTTTAACTGGTGATATTGGTTTCATGAGAGAAGATGGAACCATCACCATAATGGATAGAAAAAAGCAATTGATTAAAATAGCAGGTCATTCAGTCTTTCCAAAAGAAGTGGAATCCATGCTTATGAAGAATGAAGCTGTTTCAGAAGCAGCAGTTGCTGGTCTTCCTGATCCCGCAGGTAAAGTTGGAGAAATCATAAAAGCATGGATACAAATAAGACCAGAATATGAAAATAAAATCACAGTAGAAGAATTAAAAGCCTGGACTGAAGAAAACTTAACAAAGTGGAAATGTCCTACCCTCATAGAATTCATTGAGGAAGTCCCTAAAAATGTCTTAGGGAAAGTACAAAGAAGACAATTACAGGAAGCAGATTCGCTATGGAATAAATAAATCTGCTTAAAGGAAGCAGATCCGCTGTGGAATAAATAATTCTTATAGTTCCTTTTTTTTTATTTTTTAAAATTCATTACATAGAATAGTTTTTTAATTTAATTATTTAACAAAAAAAAAAAAGTTAGCAAGGATATAATATTGAAATTAATCTTCCATTAAATCCTCTATAATCTCTCCAGCTAATTCCGCCATTTCGCCAAATTCCATTGAAGCTTGTAAATCTCCTTCAGTTATAAGGGCTCCTGACAGAAAGGCAGAAGTAGGATCAATTTCTTGGTAAAGAATTCCAGACATTGTTTTTACCGTTCCCTTCAATGTTGCGGTTACATCAGGTCCGTCACCCTCTCCGTAACTTATTGCTCCATCTCTGGCAGCAATCCAAAACTTCTCACCTGAGTCAGTTAAAACGAATTGCATGCAAAGATCGGCCTCTTCGACAGAGTCCTTTAGATCTTCATCCTCTACGGAGAGTTGCTTAGCTACTTCAAAAAAAGTTAGTACTGTTTTCTTGGAAAGTGTTTCGGGATTTTTCCTCATTTTCTTTAATTCTTCAATTAAAGCTTTATCAACCATTTTTTATAACCTCTTTTTGAATTTAATAATCTAAAAAAATTTTGTATTCATAAATTTCACATCACCTTCTTAGCAAAAAGTTCTAAGCGATCCTGGTGTTTAAGCGGGTCCTCGTAATCAGGACCTATAAGTGCCATTGTTATTATTTTTTTAACACCTAAATCTTCTAATTGTGCGAATTTCTCTTTAAGATCTTCAGGAAATCCAGTGAACACCATATCAACACTGTAAATGGTAGGAAAATTGTTTTTCATCTCATCCAGCTCTTCTTGACTTTCTACTAGCATAATAGGATATAATATAGAAATTTCAAAATCAGAAAGATCACGATTGTATTTCTTTAGGTTTTCTTTGATAACAGAAACTCTATGTGGAATGTCCGCTATTTTAACGTTATACTGAAAGTTTAGTCCATCTGCTTCTCTGCAGGCTATATCAGTCACCCTTTTTCCAGTTATAGTACCTAAAACAATCTGGGGATAAGGTTTTTGAATTGGTTTAGGATAATTAAAATTTCTTTTTAAAGTCCAAAACCTGCCTTCAAAGCTAGTTTTCTCTTCTGTAAACATTTTCTTAATAATTGTGAGAGCTTCCTCCATCTGAGAAACTCTTACACCAGCTTTGGGAAATGGATATCCGTATTGTATATATTCTGATTTCTTCCATCCACCTCCAAACCACAATAAAGCTCGACCATTGGAAATATGATCCAATGTACATATCATTTTAGCTAACAAAGCAGGATGTCTGAAAGAATTACTGAGGATAATATGGCCTATCTTTATTTTACTTGTCTCAACAGCTAAAGCAGTCATTAAAGTCATTGCTTCCCAGTGCGTATCCCTTTTGTTGTTGGCGACGAAATGATCTGGGGTATGGATTGAATCAAAGCCCAGATCTTCTACTCTTAAAGCATATTTTCTAATTTCTTCATAACTTAATGAAGGATTTATGAAAGCCCCATATTTCATAAGGATAATTATGTCATAGATTTATTTTAAAGGTTTCGGATTAATTATATATTAATTGGGAAGGTCAAGATCTATC
>SDNM01000111.1 GCA_004524385.1 Promethearchaeota archaeon | reverse complement strand
TTATATATGAAGGAGACACTGAGAATGGAGCAGTTCTATTAGGTCAAAGTATTGGAATTATAAAAAGCATAGAAAAGGTATCCGATTTAATTAGTTCTATTGTCAATGACGCAGAAAAAAGAATTAAATCAGTTAATAGTAACATAAAATAAAATAAGAATTAAGAAAATTCTTTATTCCTTTTTTTTTACAACAATTTTAGAGAAGAATTCCTTATCTTTACTCAAATCTATAGTTTCACCCGTAATTTTAAATTTGCCTTTCAGTTTCACATCTTTTTGAGCAAAAATATCTCCTAAGTCTAAATATCCTGAGCCATAATTAGCATGTACGCTCCCAATGTAAACGCTAATGTTCCCGGGTTCTACAACATATTCCATGTTTTCGTTATAAAATCCAAGTTGTTTCATTGAAACTGTGAAAAGTACTGTAGCTTTTTCTCCAAGATCTAAGGTTACCCTTTTAAATCCGAATAATTCTTCCAAAGGACGTGTAACTGTTGCTTCGTTATCGTGTAAATATAATTGTACCACTTCATCTCCGCGAACTTCGCCAATATTTTTAACATCAACAGAAATTTCCACCGTATCTTTTGAGTCGACATTTTGCTTATTTATTACCAAATTATCGTATTCAAATTTAGTATAACTTAGACCATATCCAAAGGGAAATAAAGGAGTAGTGTTTTCTTCCACATAGTTCCATGCCCATACAGAAATTCCTCCAGTAGGTTTACAGTTATGATAAATCGGAATTTGTCCTACACTTCGAGGAACAGAGATTGGTAATTTTCCTCCAGGATTATAATCACCAAACAAAACATCAGCAACCGCAACACCACCTTCTTCACCGGGCAACCATGCTTCTAATATCGCGGGAATGTTTTCTTTTTCCCAAGAAATTGATAGAGGTCGTCCATTTATTAAAACCAAAACGATTGAAGCGCCAGTTGCATGAATCTCCCGAACCAGCTCCTCTTGTACGCCAGGTAAAGTTAATGAAGAACGATCACGAGATTCTCCACTCGTACATTCTATTGTCAATCCAGCTTTTTCCCCTACTACTAAAATCACAACTTCCGATTTTTTTGCCAATTCAATTGCCTCTTTAAATCCACTTTTATCATCGCTTTGAATTTCACAACCTTTAGCATAATTGACTTTAGTGTTTTTTGAAACTTTTTCTTTTATAGCTTCTAAAATGCTTTTAATTTCGCATGAATTTTTCGTAAATTTGTCTGGATCTTCATCATCAAATAATTGTTTTAATAGAGCCATTTGTTCCTCATCAAGCTCACTTACACCTGTAGCATTACTCGCAGAAGCTTCGAATTGACCTACATATGTATAATCACCTAGTAAATTACGCACACTATTAGCATTAGGACCAATTAAAGCAATTGATTTTAAGTCCTTGTTGAGAGGTAAAAGATTATCTTCATTTTTTAATAAAATTATGGATTTACGAGCAATTTTACTCGCTAATTTTTTATTCTCTGGATTTGAAAAGACTTTCAAGATTCTTTTTTGATCATCGTTACTATACGGATTATCGAATAATCCAAGTTCAAATTTTTTCTTTAATATACGGGCAACTGATTGATTCAACGCTTCTTCGCTAACCTTTCCTTTTTTAACAGCTCTGACAAATGGTTTGCCAAAACCAGCAGTTCTTGGAAGCTCTACTTCGAGACCAGCATTAAACGCAAGAATAGCTGCCTCTGTAGTATTCATCGCGACTCGATGCATTTTACAGTTTAATTCAATTGTAACGTAATCCGAAACAACCATACCTTTAAAACCAAGTTTGTTGCGTAATAAATCAGTCAGAATTTCACGGGAAATTCCGCATGGAATTCCATCAATTTCGGAATAAGAGTTCATAATTGAACCTATATTAGATTCGTGAATTGCAGCTTCAAATGGTTTTGCGAACACTTCAAGTAATTCTCTTTTGGGGATAAACGATGGACCCCAATTTCTACCCCCTTGAGAATATCCATAACCTAAAAAGTGTTTACCAGTAGCAATTATACCCGTTTGAAGAGAATCACCTTGTAAACCTTTTACATACGCTGCCCCCATCCGCGCTACAAGATATGGATCTTCGCCAAAGGTCTCTTCAGTTCGACCCCATCTCGGATCGCGCGCAATATCAAGAACGGGAGATAATCCTTGATGGGCACCAACAACACGCATCTGTTCACCAATCTTTCTTGTCATAGCTTCTACTAATTCTGGTTCCCATGTCGATGCCACACCAATGATTTGAGGGAATATCGTCGCTTTTTTAGCTGTATACCCACATAAACACTCTTCGTGAACAATAGCAGGAATTCCTAAACGAGTTTGCTCCTTTAAAAATTTTTGGATACCATTTGCAATTTTAACAGATTCTTCCGGGATAATATTCAATGTGCCACCAATTCTAGTGATTTGGCCAATTCCTTTACCAATTAATTTATTCATTTTATCATGAGATAGTTCAGTCCGTTCCATTAACGATGGAGCATATTGAGATCCGAGTTGAGCAACTTTTTCTTCTATAGTCATTCTTGAAATTAGATCATCAACTCTTTTTTCAATAGGTTGACTAGGATCTAAATAAAGTAGTTTTTCACTTACCATAGTAATTTTAAAATAACTTTATTGTTAAAAAAGATTTTTTTTTGAAAAAAGCATATTTAGATTAAAACTATATAAATAACTTTTACATATATAATATTTAATTCAAAAAGAAATGAGAAAATTATGGTTGCTATTCCTAATTCAGAAAATAATCCTTTTAAGGTATTAGATAAAGCCATTGACAAAACTCTTTATGAGGATTATACTGTTAGTTCAATATACATTAAGATGCGTGATGGAGTGAAGATTGCCTCTACGATCTGCATTCCAAAGGGATTATCTCCTGAAAAAAAAATACCTACATTATTGTATCAAACACGTTATTGGAGGGCGGCTGACCTTCGTATACCTTTTAGATGGGTGTTTAAAGAAACTTTAATAAATTTACCCACTCCTAGAATCTTTACAAATCATGGTTACGCAATAGTCTACACTGATGTGAGAGGTTGTGGCGCATCTTATGGGACCAGAACTTACCCCTTTTCTAAAGAAGAAATTAAAGATGGAGCAGATATTGCCGATTGGATTATTAGTCAACCCTGGTCAGACGGAAATATAGTGTCCAACGGCATTTCCTATACGGGAACAACAGCAGAATTGCTTGGAGTGAATAATCATCCCGCTGTGAAGGCTATTATGCCGGGACATGGTTTTTGGGATCCATGTACCGATGTTGCTTTTCCTGGAGGGTGTTATGATGACTCTTTCATGAAATTATGGTCTTTCCTAGGAAAAAATCTAGATAACAACAATGCAAAACCATTTAAACAATTAATGCCAATCTTATGGCTTATCATGAAAGGCGTTAAACCAGTAGATAATGATAAGGATCTAAGCCAAATAAAAGAAGCTGTAAAACAGCATTCAACTAATCAATATGTATCCGATCACACTAAGGATAGAGATTTTAGGGATGAGCTTCTCCCTGATGGTGTAGGAATAGATGACTTTTCCATTTTCCATTACAAAAAAGAGATTGAAAAATTAAATATACCTATTATAGGTTGGTGTTCATGGATGGATTCAGGTTATGTTGATGCTGCTATTAATCGCTTCATTAACATGGAAAATCCCCAAATATGTATAATTGGTGACTGGAATCATGGGGGTATGTACCCTGGGAATCCATTAAATCCAAGTAAAGTTGAAGTGTCTCCCACCCCTGAAGAGCGCATTACTAAATGGATTGATTATTTTAATAAAATTTTATATGGTGAAGGAATCCAAGGTAAAACACTTTATTACTATACAACGGGAGAAGAAAAGTGGAAAAAGTCACAAATTTGGCCTCCCAATGGGCAAAAAAGGCAAAGATGGTATTTAACAGAAAATAACTCCTTATCAACATCTAGACCTGAAGAAAAAATAGGTGAAGATAATTACAAGGTTAATTTTAGAGCAACAACAGGTAGGTTCAATAGGTGGTGGACTCTACTAGGGTTACCAATAGATTATTCAAACAGAACTAAAGCAGATAAGAAATTATTAACTTATACAAGCCCTCCACTCAAAGAAGATATGGAGATCACGGGGCATCCTATTATTGCATTATTCTTATCCTCAACACACGAAGATGGAGCGGTTCATGCATATTTAGAGACCGTGGATGAAAGTGGAAATGTGTTTTTTATTACCGATGGAAATTTACGTCTAATTCATAGAAAAATATCATCAGAACAACCTCCATACAAGACTTTGATCCCCTATCACTCTTTTAAGAAAAAAGACTCCTTACCAGTCGTACCAGGCGAAATAATGGAAGTAAAATTTGGAACTCGTGCAACGTCTGCTCTTATTCGTAAAGGTAATAGATTAAGAATCGCTATTGCTGGAGCAGATAAAGATACTTTTAAACAGTATCCCGCTGAAGGTAAAGGTAAACCAACTATCACAATCTCTCGAAACGAATCTCATGCATCTTATATAGACCTTCCTGTTATTCCTAGGAAAAATAAATAATAAAAATAATAAAAAATAATAAAAAAAGGATTTATCGTGAGTAGATAAAAATGGAAAAATTTATGCCACATGCAAAAGCATTATTTGAAGATTCAGTACAAATTAAAGCAAATGAGAAAGATTTGGTGATTAGCATAATCGTAAAAAGCGAAAATAAGTTAAAAGGTGCTTTCGCTAATAAAACTGAAGTTAATGATATGTTAAGGATGTTTGGTGGATTAAATGAAGATATTGCCATGGAAATCGATATTGACGAGGAATCTCAAAAAATTGATTTGAAATTTCAGGATAAAAATAATTATATAAAAGTTCGGGATATTTTAGATAATTTTTTGGAACGGATTATTGACATTTGTAATAAAGCCTTAGCTGGCGACATTTCACATTTTAGAGATTTGGGCGATTTTAGCGATTAATTCCGTTGATCAGCGGTTTATAAGGTTTATCTTGAATTATTTGATAGCATGAAAAAAAGAAAAAAACACAATTATTTATTAAAAATCGAATCCTTTTTAGATATGATTGTTTCTGTTTTGAAACAATGATATATAAATTGTTTAGGGAACATTTAATAGGTAACAATAATGGATAAAGGAACAGTAAAATGGTTTGATAGCCGTAAAGGCTTTGGATTTATAACTTTGGAAGACGGTTCGCAAGATGTTTTCGTCCACTATAGCGGAATTAAAGGCGATGATGACGAATTTAAAAAGATTTTTGAAGGTGACGAAGTCGAATTTAATATTACTGAGGGGAAAAAAGGACCACAAGCGACCGATGTGGTAGTGACTAAAAAAGGACCTCGCCCAAGTTATTCTAGAAGAAGAAGTTATTAATAATAGAAGGAAACAAAAAGTAAAAATTTAATCTGCTTCTCTTTAAGTGTGATAAAAATTATTTACTAGTGGAATTTTAAAGTAAACCGAGAAAAAAAATTGGAAAAATTCCATAACTCTATTTTTTTTTTATTTTTATTTTATCTCTTGAAATAAGAAACAAATAAAAAAACTAATTCTAAATTACAAGGTAAGGAAACACCGTAAATGTGCTGTTTATAAAAATAGAAATATAAAATAAAATGTGAAAAAAACCTCTTAGAAATTAGTAACTTTTTTTGTTGAGTTCATGTTTAATAACATATTATATAAGAAAAATCAAAAAGATGATATAAGTTATGAATGATGATGATATAGTTATTTGTTATGCTAAAAGAACTGCTATTGGAGCTTTTGGCAAGTCGCTTTTACCATATAATGCAGGGAAATTGCTCAG
>SDNM01000110.1 GCA_004524385.1 Promethearchaeota archaeon | reverse complement strand
TTCTTTTATGCTTTTCTTCATTTTTGGATTTATTGCAATGTTTCTTTCTTCAATAGCCGTCGGAAACATATATGCAATATATTCAGAAGTCTGTGTTCCTGAGAATCGAGGTTTAGCCAATGCTATGAATGGGTTGATGGCAAAGACTGGGGGTATTATAGGGAATTTAATAATTTCTGTTTTGATAATAAGCAGCATATCAAACTTAAGATTAGCAGTGGTATTTCTTTTATCAATTTCTCTAATAGGTTCCTTTTTATGGTTATTACCATTTTTTTATTATCCAAAAGAAGCACAAAAATTAAGAAATTTAATGGCTGAGAGAAGAAAAGAGTTAGAATTGAAAAAATAAACTACTTCAATAATAAATTGTACCCAATCTAACCTTTAAGACTTAATTTCTTTCCTAAATTGTAGGCTTTCTTCATTAATTGTTTATTTTTTTGTATCTGTCCTGCCGACATTGCACTACCATATATTAATCCTGCTATTTTTGCCCCAACATATCTAAAGATATCTTGATAGGATCTGATAGCATTTGTGGCTCCCGAGCGGAACGGATCTATATCACCATACACTAAGATTAAACCAATATTCTTTTCCTTAAACGCATGACCACCGGATTCAATTAGTGCGTAACATCGATCAATGAATAATTTGGTTTGTGCAGTTATATTAAACCAGTAAATCGGACTCGCTATAACTATTGATTCTGCAGTTCGAACCGCCGGATAAATTTTTTGCATATCATCGTCAATAATACAACCGGATCCGGGACTTTTCATGCATTGATCACATGCATTGCAAGGTTTAATATCCATTCCTTGAAGAAAAAATGTCTCTACTTCAGCCCCGTTTTCTTCTGCACCTGTAATAAGCGACCCCGCTAAAGTTGAACTATTTCCATTTTTTCTGGGACTTCCCAATATCACAACAATTTTATTAGCCATATGCATACACCTATTTTTTCGCTTTTATAATTATTTAAAATTTTAGTTTTTTCTACTTAAAAACTAATTATTTAATATTTTTTCTCTATTCTTGATTCAACAGATTCAATTGAAAAACCTAGAAAAAGGGAATTAAGGATAACACCTTAACATTCTATTTCCATCATTAGTTTTTCATTATACCCTACAATAACTTTGATATACCCTTTTAACATATTATCGATATCAATGTCTCCTGTATCAACCCTGAGACAATTTAAACCTTTTATCTTATCT
Source organism: Promethearchaeota archaeon (assembly GCA_004524385.1). GTDB lineage: Archaea > Asgardarchaeota > Lokiarchaeia > Sigyniarchaeales > SOKP01 > LW40-45. The sequence goes on along the minus strand of SDNM01000110.1, from coordinate 4,652 downwards.
TCAGTAGAAACAATTGTTATATTGTTTTTTTCAATCTTTTTAAAAATTTTCGGTGTAAATTGCTTATTTCCTCGACCAAAAATAAAGCCTTGCCCCCCGATTGGGGATACAATTATTTCTGCTTTAGGATATTTATTTAATAAATCTAAAATACCGTTTTCATTAATATCTTTTCCGACAAGCTTGTAATTATAAATTGCATCTATGCCGAGTAAAGATTTGGTAACTTTAAGCTCATCAGAAATTGCTTTTACAGTAGTTCCCGGTCCTAACAAATATAACCTATCCTTTTTCATATTTTCAATTATAAATTTGGCAATCTCAGTTTTATTCTCCTCTACTGATTTACCTGTTTTCGATCTCTGTTTACCAGATTGTAATAAAGTTTCGACTTTAGGAACTTTTAAAAAACCGTATAATTTTGAGTCTAAGATTCCCTCTCTAAAAGAATCTTCGTTAATGTCAAGAACTTCTTTTTCTAATGTATCTGTTCCATTTATAAAAGCATTCAGCATCTCTGCAGCTGACCTTGGATTAAGAGCAAACACAGAGCTAAACATTTTTACACCTGAGGGGATTGCGATAACGGGAATTTTTAATTCAATTGCATCATAAATATCTCTGGCAGTTCCATCTCCTCCACAAAATATTAATAATTCAATATTTTCTTCTAACATCATTTTTGCAATCCTTTTAGTGTCTGCTGCCGATGTTTTATCTTCAATATCTCCTATAACCTCAAATTTTAGCACTTTATCTTTTATAATATCAGCGCCCATTTTACCAGGGGCAACAAGTAAAGAAAAATTTTCTTTTATATTTGATAAAAATTGTTTCACTCTTTTTTGAGTAACTGGTTTAGCTCCTAATCTCAGAGCATCTTTATAGGTTTGTCCATCAGTTCCTTTTAGACCGACGCTACCTCCCATTCCAGCAATAGGATTAATAATCAGCCCAATTTTTTTCCTATTTTTGTTGTTAATTTCAATTAACACTTCTTTTTTTTTACTTGATAAATTTAAGTAATATTTAAATTAATAAATTTTTAAATGACAAAACACTATAAAAAATTTAAAAAATCAAATATTTGTGAGTTTTTTATGGAATATATTATAATTGAAGAAGAAAAAATAGGGCAAGTCAAAGCAAAATTACTTCTTGATAAAAATCCTAAAACATGTCAGACAATCTGGGATAGCCTCCCTTTGGAATTACAATTATCAAGGTGGGGCGAAGAATTATATGGAAGGATCCCAGTTAAAGTAGATCCTGAAAATTCTCAGACTGAATGTGAAGTTGGTGATGTGGGATATTGGCCAGATGGAAGTGGATTTTGTATTTTCTTTGGAAAGACTCCGGCAAGCTCAGGCGATAAACCTGTGGCAGCGTCCCCTGTTAATATTTTTGCTAAAATTGAAGGTGATCCAAGCGTTTTCAAACAATTTTACTCGTTCAAAGGAAATGTAAAAAAAGGAGATTAAAAAAAATTTTTATTTTTAATCTTTAAAGATTGAGATTAGAATTTTATTTCAGAGATAGGATAAGCAATATTTAATCCTCCTGAGACAGAAATCGCTAGTCCTGTAAGAAAAGATGCTCTATCGGAACACAAAAAAGCAACGAGATTTGCGACATCAATAGGTTTACCAAGGCAACGGAGAGGTGTATTATCAATATAAAGCTTTTTCACATCATCCTCTGATAAATTTAAAGCTCCCGCAGTTGCTCTTGCTTCATAATCCAACATTTCAGTTTGGATCATACCAGGCATTAGAGCAAATGCACGTACTCCTTTAGCCCCATATTCAAGTGCTAAAGACTCAGTAAATGATATTATAGCTGCTTTTGATGCCGCATAAGCAGAATAGAATAAGTTAGTGCGAGTTGCTGCCATAGAAGACATATTTATAATTGTTCCCTTTTTTCTTGCTATGTAGGGTAAGGCATACTTACACATTCTGAAAGTACCAAACATATTTATATCGAAAGTTTTTATAAATTCGCTTTCATCATAATCTTTAATTAATGCCGCACCCCAATCTCCTCCAGCAACATTTACTAAAATATCCAATCTACCAAAATTTTTTCTAACAGATTTAACTAATGCTTGAACATCTTCAGATTTTCTAACATCGGCCATAATGGCTAGTGCTTTTCTTCCTAATGCTTCAATTTTAGAAACAGCAGCATCAAGTCCTTTAAACGCTCCAAATTCATATCCAAAATTTTTATGGGATGGATCGGGATCCCCTTTTTCTATATCGCTAACTACAATATCTGCCCCAGCCTCAGCAAGACGGGTTGCTATAGCCTGCCCCATACCTTTTGGGCTACCTGCTCCAGTTATAAGTGCAACTTTTCCTTCTAAATGTTTTTCTATCATTTTATATCATCACTCTATTTTTTTTTTTTTATTAAATTATATTTTATCTTTATCTCCTTTAAAGATTTTATTTGCTCTTAATTATTTACCAAAAAATATTTTAAAATTTCTATAATTAAAAAGAGAGTAGATTGTTTTCTTTATAAAAGTAGAACTAAATAATAATATTTAATCATAGTAAAACTTGGAAAATTAAATAAAAAAAATGAAATTTCTAAACACTTAATTTTTTCTTCCAGACAATTACGCTTATGATTCCGCAAATTAATATGATTCCGTAAAGTAATACAATTTCGTAGCCAGGTATCCCTTCTCTTTGTAAAACAATTTCTACAAATTCATCGCCACGGATATCGATATATTCAAGTTTTTCTAATATTCCATTAGTGCCATAAGTTAATTCGATTTCATATTCAGCTGTTACGACGCCATATTTTGCTATTAACGAGCTACCATCTACATAAACAGTAATAGCTGGATGGTCAAATTCATCTCTAAACTCTTCTATATAATTAATAAAAGGAGTTGGAACTACCCACATTTCGGCGATTGTATCCATTGGATCCGCCTCATCAAAAATATCCTCTACTTTATCTTCGGGATCTCTGTAAATCTTCTTACTTCTCTCTTCATCAGCATCATTGCTAAAATCTTCGGTATCATCAGTATAATCCCAAAGATAGTAAATAATTCTCCAATAATCCGTTTTTTTCTCTATATCACTAATTTGAATTTTTTTAGAATCATCTTCTTCAAAATCCGCTTTTTCAGGGTAAAAAATAGACTCATACGTATCTTCATCAAACTTCTCGACCTTCCACATAAAAGTATCATTTTCGTTAATATCAAGAGTGTAATCTGCACCAGCAGCGTTAATAATGAAAAATGCCGAAAAATAATTGAATAAAATTAAAATTAAAACTAATAGAGAGATCTTTTTTTTTCTCATTATTTTTATATCTTTAGAAATTACTATTTTATAATGAATCTACTATACATTAAGAAAAATTATAACAAAAACTTTAATTATTTTATTATTATAAAAAATTTGAGATGATTAAATAATGGTAGATAAAGTAATCCCCTATCTTATAAATCTCGATGAGGTCATCCCTACCCGTTCTAAAGCGACTTTTTTAAACGAGATTGCCATGGCATTAATAGAATGCATTAATAATTATGGTAAAAAAATCAATAAAATGGGTAAAATTGCTCGGATCGCAATGTGTTTCTGGCCCGTAAGACTTATCCCTTTAAATGATACAAGAGCTTTTGTTTGCAGCTATTTGTTAAATAAGCAAGAGAAGTTGTTCGTAGGAAGTTTTGCTCAATCTCCCCCTCCTCCAAAAAATGTAATAAAAGGTGCAGATCCAACCACCTTTTTAACTTCGCTTCAGTCCTACAATACATCATATTTGAAAAAAACTAAAAATTTCAAAAGAGCCCCTGTGATCCAAGAGGCCTTATTTAGTAATAAAGAAATCGGCTATTTTAAGAATTTCTTCCTTAATCAATACAATTTAAGTTCGTTTAGCGAACCATATTTTTTATTAGAGGGAGATCCAATTGCTAAAAGTGTAAATCAAATAAAAATCATTCAAGATGTACTCGATTTTGTTGCCCTAAAAGACGTTCAAATGCTTGATAAGTATGAACAGGATATAATAGATTTGTGTGAAAAATGGATTAAGAAAGGCGATATAGAAGTAGATAAAATAAAAGGAACGAAAGTGGATACAAGCGAAGAAGAAAGACAACTTGCTCGGTTAAATAGCGAATTAAAAAAGGAAAAAGAGAGAGATTTGAAGAATTCTCCCGAAGACTTAATCAAGAGCGGAAATTACAAAATACCTGATAAAACGGAAGAATTTAATAGTCACCTTAACTCGATTAAAAATGCTGTAAATCGTTTAAAAAATTCGGCAACTCAAAAAGATTTGTCTTTACTTGATCAAGGTTTGAATGAACTCGAAACAAAATATAAAGATTTAGGAAATGCAATTTCTAGATATAGTACTGAAATCTCACAATTATATAAAAATCTAAATCGTGAGTCAAAAGATATTGAAAGAGCGCAACAGAAAAAAATTGCAGACTTGGAGAGCAGAATTGCCGAAGTTCAAAAGCAGATTGATGAAAAGCATAAAGATCTTGGTTCAGATATATCCTCAGCTGAAGATATTGTTCTGCGTATAAAAAATGAAAAACAATCTTGTTTAGATAATATTGAATCAATAAAAGATACAGACCTTACAAATCTACAAAGTTT
>SDNM01000109.1 GCA_004524385.1 Promethearchaeota archaeon | reverse complement strand
TGTTTAATTTTGATGAAGTTATAGATCATGTAAGAAACGGAAGGGATGTAATTATGTCAGAAATGACGTGTGTCTATTTAAATTATCCTTATAACATAATTCCATTAAGTAAAACTTATCAATATGATCCTATTCCAGATGATTTAGAAGAAAAATATCATCAATATATCCTTGGACTTGAAGCTTGTTTATGGGCTGAATTGGTTCCAAATAATAAGCGTTTGGAGAGGCAAGTATTTCCGCGCCTAATTGCTGTAGCAGAAACAGGATGGACGCCTAAAAAGAAAAAGGATTTTAATTCATTTAAAAAACGTTTAGATTCTTATCTTAAAAGATTAGAATTGTGTGGAATTAATTATGGTCATTAATAGAAATTACATTAAAATTGTCGTTGGAGTCAAAATGAACGGGAAAAGTTTGCCCAACGAGTTCTTGTTGCTCCAGATTTAACAATACCTCTGTTTTAGCTTCTATATATGCAAGAGTGCGGCGACCGTCCTCAAGATGGCCGATTACAATACCTCGTCTTGGATTTCCTTTTCTGTCGTAAGCAAATGTATACCCCTCAATACTAAGTTGACCATTTGCTTCTTCAACTGGTTCTGGTAAAATTTGTGCTAAAATTGATTGTTGTACCTTGGCCTCATCATTATCACCCCATAATTTAACAGGCGGATCAGTCCCATAAATTCCGAATGATTGTTTATTGTTATATCCTCCATTCGCCACAACCATTACTTTCAATGACGGATTTTTACGAATAAGATTTATAGTTGTTACGATTGCATGCATCGTATAATTACTCCAGGGACCACCAAAAAAAGGATTTCCTCCAGTTACCGTAAGGTCTCGAGTATCATTTTCAGGAATGCCAATTTCTTTCATCATGATTTCTACAATGGAAGGGAAGCAACTATATAGGTCAAATTTATCAATATTTTCCAGTCTGAGACCAGCTTGTTCTAAGGCAAGTCGTGATCCTTCCCTAGCTGCTGGAGAATCATGAAGTTGTGGACGCCGTGTAATCTCGTGGATGTTTTTAAGATCCGCACAACCCATTAGGTAAATCCAGCGTTTCTTATCAATTTTCAATTTTTCAGCAATCTTCTCATTCGTCATTATTAGAGTGGCACTTTGGTCTACAAACATATTAGAACACATGCGTTTAGTGTAAGGATAATTTATATTCCGATTTTCAGGAGTAGCAGTGGTTATTTCTTCAGCCGTGTAAGCTTTTTTAGTCCAAGAATTTGGATTTTTGGACGCAATTTTAGCGAATCTTTCAAAAACTTCTCCTATATACCGTTTATGCTCTTCCAGACTTCTACCAGACGCAGCGCGTATAGCTGTCTCAAAAATGGCATAACTACAAGAAGGGAATATCAGTTTGTAATGATTTTCAAATTTATTTATACCATTCCAACGTTTTCCTTCCATATATAAAGGTTTGTTGCGTTTAGGCCAATTTCTAGGTGTTATACTGGTTCGAGAAGCTGTATAGTGAGCTTCGCCCCCAGTAATAAGAATTACTCTTTTTTTCCCAGAGGAAATTTCCTTAGCAGCCCGATTCACCATCGTTTGAGGTGTATTGCCACCATCAGGCAAATAAACTTTTTGGACAGGCTTTATTCCCAGTATTTTGCTAAGTTCACCAGGAGCATCCTCATAAGACCAGCTAAAAATATTAATCATGTAGATTGTATCTATGAATTCTTTTATATCATATGTTCCAACATCATTAAGAGCCATTTGGCCCGTTTTAACCATTAAACTAAGCGGATCAACTGCTTGAGCAGTTTCTTTAGGTTGTGTATACTGAGCTACACCTATAATAATTGGAATAGATTTTTTATTTGTCATTAAGCTAAAAGTATTACAAGTTGTTTAAATGAATCATAAAAAAGAAATTTAAACATTTCTAATATTTATTATGGTCGTTTTTTTTTCATTCTTATTTCATATATATCAGCCACCAGTTCAAATTGCTCCTGTTGTAAAACAAATTGTAAACGAATCGTATCGACCTATTGTTGAGGCATTAAAAAGCCATCCGGAAGCTAAAATTACTTTGAATATTAATGGGACTCTTACTGAACAACTACACGATTTTGGATATGATGATTTAATAGAGGGCATTACAACTTTGGCTTCAAGAGGGCAAATTGAATTTACAAGTTCAGCTAAATTCCATCCATTATTACCATTAATTCCCGAACCAGAAATAAGACGTCAGATAAAATTAAATAATGAAACTAATCGAAAATTCTTTGGGGATTTATACAAACCAAGAGGATTTTTTCCTCCAGAAATGGCGGTGAATGAAGAAGTAATATCTTCAGTTAAAAAAGAAGGTTTTGAATGGATGATTATGAGTGGTATTGCAAATATTTTGCCTGAATTCCCGACAAACTCCATTTCTCACCATCCGAATAAGTTAAAATTAGTTTTTCGAGATGATTATATCTCAATTGATTGCGCATTTGATAAAATTAATAACGTTGATGCATTTATAAGTCGATTATATTATCGCCATACTTCTGAGGATTATTACGTGATTCTCGCAATGGATGGAGAGACATTCGGTCACCATGTAAAACATGCTATTGATAATTTTCTAATACCATTATTTGAAGCATTACCCCATAGGGGAGATGTGATAATGTGTACGGTATCTGATATTATAGATAGATTTCCTCTGGGAGAAAAACAATCCACCCGTCCCTCTAGTTGGTCAACTATGCCTTATGATATCGCTCATGATGTTCCCTTTCCATTATGGTTCGATCCCAACAATGAAATTCATATAGAACAACATAAGTTTTTTATGTACGCTCTGACATTAATCCATTTGTCTTCCAAATACTATGAAAGTATGGATGAAGAAAGAAAAGGGATATTTAACAACGCTCGAAATCTTTTGGATCGGGGCATTCACTCATGTTCGCAGTGGTGGGCATCCAAAAGACCCTGGTATAGCCCAGACATGATATTGAGAGGATTAAATGAAGTTTTAATGGCGAGCGTAAATGCTAAACGAAGTGTTCCAGATAATGCCCCTGATATAAAGGATGCATTTGAATTAATTATGGAGGATATGCTTAAAGCTCAGAATAAGATTATTCTATCATTATAATAGTTTGTAAAGAAAAAAAAAAATGAAGATTAATCTTAAATTACTCTTTATTAAAAATCATTCCACAATCTCCACATTTAATTTGCTTCGCATAAACAGGTGTTCCTTGCATAGAATAATATAATACATTAGTTTTATCTGGGGTTTCATGAAGTTTACGGGGATGCTCATTTCCACAATTAGGACATTTAACTCGCTTATAATCGGACATGATAAAATATATTCTTTTGTTTACAATTAATTTAATAAACAATGGATGAAATTTACAAATTTAAATCTAGGTTTTTATGTTTGTTTTCGAGATGATTTCGGTAACAATATCTTCAATTTTTTTTCCTGTTGTCTCAATAATTATTTCTGCTGCGGCTTCATAAAAAGGTTTTCTAAAGTCTAATACCTTTTTTATCTCAGCTTCTGGATCTTCTTTATCAATGACTGGTCTAGTCTCTTGACCATCTTTCATGGCCCTTTTGTAAATTTCCTCTGCTGAGGCATTTAATAAAACAATATGGCAATTTTCTTTTAAATTATCAATGTTAATTTTATTTAAAACAACACCACCTCCACACGAAATAATTACATTACTAAATTTTGCAGCTTTCTTACAAGCGGCAATTTCATACTCCCTAAATTTAATTTCTCCATCTTCAGCAAAAATTTCAGGAATCAATTTCCCGGCGTCTTCAATAATAATTTGATCAGTTTCTATAAATCTATAATTCCGTCCAAGATGATCTGCTAACGTTTGACCTACTATAGTTTTCCCAGTAGCCATAAACCCAATAAGAGCTATAGAATTCTTAGTCATATTTCATCTTAATTTATTTTTAAAGTTTGATACAACCATGTTAATTAATATCGTATTATCTTTAGTAAAGAAAGATAAAGATCGTTATAAAAATTTCTTAGTAGCCATGTATCTATGATAGATTTCATATTTAAAAATCCTTCAGGAGGCAAGAAGTCCTTCTTTTTTTATAAAATGTTTTACATTCTACTTACTTAAATTTACTTCTTTAAGAATAGTTTTTCAATTTTTTCTGGCATTACGAAGGCTATGTAGAATACAATAGCAGAAGAAAGAATAATTAATTTGTTGATTATTAAATAAATAATTAATTCTAAAATAGCTCCAGTAAGATATAATAGAAACGCTAAAAGAAGAAATTTTCCTCTTAACTTATGTCTGGGATCGTCGATTTTTAATGTTTTTATGGCAAATGAGAAACCAGAAATTAAAAATACAGTTAAAATATAGGCAAGGAATACTTGAGCAATTGGCCCAAAATCGATATCTACAGGACTCATTTTTGTAGTTGTACCGAGCATTGAAACATCAGTAAATAGGAAATAAAAGAAGAGTAACTCCAGGATCAGTGAGATTAATAGATGAATGATAATTAAGATTGCTTTCTTCTTTATACCCATGAGATCTAACATAACCCATAACCAAAAAGTTAGGAATATTGGGAGAAAGGCAGCATTAATTATTATATAAGTATGAATTGAAAGACCTTTACCCGTAAATAACGCGATTAAAAAACTGACTGTTGCTGGCCACCAAGGTTCTGATATCCCAAACCAGGCAATTCCTGTTAAGAGGAAAGTTTTATCCTTGGCTTTCCAATATTTCAGCATTATATTTAATGCAACAATTATAAAAACAAGAACAAGAAGTAAATTAAATATACCAATCATTATCATTTCAGTTGTTAAACCCATAATTCTCACTAATAAAAAGGTTAATATAGACTATATATTGTTAAAATTATATTTTTTTATATTTTAAATATTTTTTAGTTCACTGAATAGTTGGGAAAATTCTGATTTTGCTCTATAAAATACAGGAGGTTCTCCAATTGGTGCAGATATATCTAACCAACCTCCTTTAAAACTTCTCCCTGACCAGAGATGGATCCAATCATCTTCTGGAAGATATACTTTCCAGGTGGTTTTACTTTTTGAATATACTGGAGCAACAAGGAGATCTCTTCCATAAAGATATTGATATTTAATACGATGGAGAATTGGCTCATCTTCATAATGAATATAAGGATGTCGGATTGAAGGCAAACCAGTAGTCTGATACTCAACTAATATATGACGGGTATAAGGTAATAGATGTGAATGAATACGTGAAAATTTTGCCAGATGTGCTAGGGTCTCCTCATCGGAATCAAATTTCCAGTCTTTACGCCCTTCATATTCATGTCCTTCATGAGATCGCATAACACATGTGAAAGCTGCATGTTCAGTCCATCTCATAAATAGCTCTTTTGTGCGTTTAAATGCAGAAAAAGTAAATAAACCTCCGATATCCGAGTGAAAATGACCAATTCCGCAAAAACCTATTGATAATCCAGCACAAATGACGGATGCCAATCCATTATTAATAGAAAAATTTGCGAGTTGATCACCCCCCCATATTAATGGTGAATATTTCGAAGTTCCAATACCCCCAGAACGATTGAAGAAAACAATCTCATCCTTTCCTTCTTCTGATTCATATTCTTTTGTGGCTTCATAGTTTACTTTCGCCCAAAGGACGGGATATTTGTTGTGGTGAATACGGGGGGCCTCTCCTGAATATAAAGCACAATCCATAGGAATGTACTCGGCATAATCACACATCCAACCGCTCAATCCAATCTTAAGCATATTTTCTTTAATAATTTCTTTTATCCATTCCCATGCTTCTGGATTTGAGAGATCTATCATACCTACAGAAAATGTCAACATTAAAATATCGTAAACATTTCCGTCTTTCTTCTTAATTAGATAACCTTTCTCTTCTGCTTCCTTATATTGATCACCATGCTTCATTAGAAAACAGTTGTTA
>SDNM01000108.1 GCA_004524385.1 Promethearchaeota archaeon | reverse complement strand
CCAATAACATATATGATATCATATAACTTTTTTGGTTTTTATTGACATACGATAAAAGAGTTTTTTAAGTCATTATTTTAACTAGTGCGCGGAAGGGGATTCGAACCCCTGCCCTACACGGTTTACTCCCTTTTTGATAGGTGTGAGCGTGTCGTTATCGCCAAGCTAAACCATCCGCGCTAATGAATATTAAAAATTAATGAGTAATAGGAATTAAAATTTTCACATTTAATATTATAATTTATTCTTATGATACTAATTATCAATATGATATTAATTTATTTTAAGAGATCCTTCAGACTCTATTATTTTATATAATTTCTTTGAATCATGTTATAATAAGCTACAAAGGAATTATGGTTAATGGTGATTTCATTATCGAAAGCTAAAGAATTTATTACTCATCCGTTAATTAGGAAAGATTTAATTATAAGGAGAGCATATCAAGAAAAAATATTTATTAAATGCTTAAATTGTAATTGTTTAGTCGTAATTCCCACGGGTTTGGGTAAAACCATCATAGCTCTTATGCTAGCTGTGCATAGATTAACAGAAAAATCAAATTCTAAAGTTGTTTTTTTGGCGCCAACAAAACCATTAGTAGAACAACATTATAAATCATTTTTAGAATTTACTCTACTTCCACCAGAATCGTTAAAACCCATTACGGGATCAATCGTACCCGAAAAAAGGAAGAAAATATGGGACAATTTAGAAATTGCTTTTATGACACCTCAAGTACTTCAAAATGATATTATATCAAATCTTTATTCAATTAAAGAGATATCATTAATCATATTCGATGAATGTCATAGAGCAGTAGGAGATTATGCGTATTGTTTTATTGCCAAAAAATATTTAGAAGAATCAAATTTTCCCCAAATATTAGGTCTCACGGCAAGTCCTGGTTCTACAGAGGAGAAGATTAATGAGATTAAGACTAATCTATACATCGATCATGTAGAAGTTAGAACTGAAAAAGACTTAGATGTGAAACCATATATTCATAATGTAGATAATGAATGGGTTAAAATTAAGCTTCCAAAAGAATTTTTAGATATAAAAAAAATACTGACAGAAAAATTAAAAGAACTTTATAAATGGTTAAAACAAAACGAATTATTGGAATCCTATGATATTAATAAAATCACCAGAAAAGATTTGTTAAAGCTAAATAGAATAATTAACGGTAAAATTTCTGCGACACGGGATACCAATGAAAAATTCCAAATGTTTTACGCTAAAAAATTGCAGGCAAATGCAATTAGAATATCCCATATGTTAGAACTAATTGAAACTCAAGGAATTAACGCATTAAAGGATTATATCGAAAAGAATGAAGAAAAGATAAAGAAAAATACTGCCAACAAATCATTAAAAGAATTATTTTTCGATGAAGATTTCAAGCACGTAAAGCAGTTAACATATAAGTTCTTATCTGAAGGAATAATTCATCCAAAATTAGGAAAGTTAAAAGAGATATTGTCTAATCAATTGAAAGATAATAAAGAATCAAGAATATTAGTATTTTGTCATTTTAGAGATTCAGTAAATAATATAGTGCGTTTTTTTGAAAATGATAAGTTAATTAAAGCTCATAAATTCGTTGGACAAGCAAATAAAGGTTCGGACAAAGGTTTGACCCAAAAGGAACAAATAAAATTGTTGGAAGAATTCAAAGAAGGTATTTATAACACATTGATAGGGACGAGCGTGGCTGAAGAAGGACTTGATATCGCAGAATGCGACTTAGTTGTTTTTTATGATGTTGTGCCTAGTGCGATACGTTCCATACAACGTCGTGGTCGCACAGGAAGAAAGAAAGAAGGTAAGGTTTTCATATTAATGGCCAAAGATACAAGGGACGAAGGATATTATTGGGCTGAAAAAAGAAAAGAAAAAAATATGAATGAAAGTTTAAAGAAAATGAAAGAATCTGAAAATCAAATTAAATCGGGACAACCTAATCTTTTAGATTTTATTTCTGAAGAAAAAGAAAAGAAGAATGAAAAAAGAGAAGTACAAGAAAAAGAGCACATTTCAATAACTAGAATCGATGATGCCAATGAATTTAGGATCATATGTGATAACCGAGAAACTTCATCCCCCGTTGTTCGAAATTTATCGTTAATTGGAATAAATTTAAAATTAGAACAGTTAGCCGTAGCCGATTACATAATTTCGAATAGGGTTGGTATTGAAAGAAAAGCATCTCAAGATTTTAATGATTCTTTAAAAGATGGAAGGTTATTTAACGAATTAATAGAATTAAAAAATAATTTTGAGAGACCTATTTTAATTTTAGAAGGAGATCCTTTTTTAAATTCAAACATCAACGAGAATGCTCTTTATGGAGCAATAACTTCAATTATCCTTAATTTAGGGATAATGATTTATAAGACAAAAAATTCTACAGAAACCGCGATGTTTTTATATCAACTAGCTAAAAAAGAGCAATCTGTATCAAAAAGTAACATTAAATTACGATTTGATAAAGCCCCAATTGAATTTTCTCATTTATTAGAATATATCGTTGCTGGAATTCCCGGTGTGAATTCTTTAAGAGCTAAAAATTTACTGCGTGAGTTAAAAACTCTAAAAAATATAGTTAATTCTGACATTGGAGAATTAATGAAAGTTGAAAACATCGGTAAAAAAATTGCTCAAGAGATATATAAAATAGCAAGATGGAAATACCAACATAAATCGTAAATCAGTAAATATTATTAACCATCTTAATTAATAATAATATAATTGAATTAGAATCAAATTAATCTTTCAAATGATTAAATTTAAGGTTGTCATTGCGGGAGCCAAAAACGCGGGAAAAACTTCCCTCCTTCGCCGATATGCAACAGGTAAATTTGATAAAAGTACACTATCTACCATAGGCGTAGATTTTGAGACCAAAAAAGTTGCTGTGAACACGGACGATGGAAGTTCAATCGATATTCTCTTAAATCTTTGGGATTTCGGGGGGGAAAAAAAGTTCCGTATTCTTTTTCCTTCTTATGTTTCTGGTGCATCCGGGGCATTAATGCTTTACGATATTACAAATAAAGATTCATTGGAAGATCTTCACAATTGGATAAATATCATAGATAATGTTCAAAATCCTCCAAGGACGAAAATATTATTAGAGCATAAAATAGATTTGGAAGACCAAAGGGAAGTGTCGAGAGAAGATGCGATGGAGGTTTTTAATCAATATAACTTTGAAGGAGAAATCATGTCTACTTCGGCAAAAACTGGAGAAAATGTAGAAAATGCTTTTAAGATGTTAGGAGAACAGATTCTTAAAAATTCTCTAATAAAATGCTCCAATTGCGGGAAGCATTATCCAATTGAATTAAAATTTTGCCAATATTGTGGGACAAAACGGTTTTAAATTTTTTAATAGCTTTTTTTAAATATTTGCATATTTTTTACCTTCCTAAGATAAACTTATATCTGTAAATTCCTATATTTTTTAAAAAAGAATAAATCTTAAAGAAAATTTTACAAATAAAAATCATTAAAAAAACTTATAATAGTCGTTGTTGAAATGAGCTATAATATTAATGATGATATTCAAGAAATTATAAAAAGAATTGAGAACGATAATATATCCTTTAAAAATAAAATAATTTTAATGACAGGGGGAGCTGGATTTCTCGGCTCATGGGTTTGTGATGTTTTAGTTAAGCAAGGAGCGTATTGTATCTGTTTGGATAATTTATCATCTGGACGCTATGAAAATATATCTCATTTAATGGAAAAAGAAAATTTTCGATTTCTAAATCACGATATTTCTAAGCCAATTTATTTTGGTTTGACTCATCATCCACGTGGAGTTTGTATAGGAGATATTAAGAAAATTGATATCGTTATGCATATGGCAAGCAGGGCATCGCCTTTTGAATTCCAACAATACCCAATATCGATTCTTAAAAGTAATACGCTTGGGACAATGATCGCATTAAATGTCGCTAAGAAACATAATTCTATATTCTTCTACACGAGCACATCAGAGATTTATGGAAATCCTCCAAAAGAAGTAGTTCCTACATCTGAGGATTATTTTGGACATGTGAATCCTGTAGGTCCCCGCAGTTGTTACGATGAATCAAAAAGAGCTGGAGAAGCTTTTATAAAAGCTTACGAACTTGAACATAATTTAAGAACAAAAATTATCAGGATTTTTAACACATCTGGTCCACGCATTCGATATGGAGCTGAATTTGGGAGAGTTATTCCAAATTTTATACATCAAGCTTTAAACGATGAAGATATAACTGTATTTGGCGATGGGTCCCAGACACGTTCTTTTACTTATGTTGTGGATGAAATTGAGGGTATATTAAAGGCAGTCTATAAGGATGAAGCAATTGGAGAGGTTATAAATCTAGGAAATGATAAAGAACTCACAATTCTTGAATTAGCAAAATTAATAATTGATATAACAAATTCAAATTCGAAAATAACACATCATCCACTGCCTATTGATGATCCGGTTAGAAGGTGTCCAGTGTTAAAAAAGGCAAGAAATATTCTAAATTGGCAACCAACAACTTCAACAGAAGAGGGTTTAAAAAAAACCATTGCGTGGTTTAAGGATATTGAGCAAACCAAATAAACGTAAAGAACAAGAAAAAGCCGAATTACGGATTGAAAATATACGATTTCAAAAAATCCTTAAAGTTAGTTTATTAATGGGTATAGTAATTGTTTCTGGCTTTATTATTTATTATATTTGGTATTTTAATTTCTCACAAGAAGAGGACTATGTGGGTTTTGGAATTCTTAACCATCGTAAAGAAGCAGAAGACTATCCAACGGTTGCATACGTTAACCAAGAAATCCAATTTTATGTTACTGTTGAATGGAAGGCAAGTTTATTAAGTGGTGATTTCACATTTAAAGTTAGAGTTTATAGAGGAGATAGTGAAACTGAGGTAAGCTCAGATGGATCACAGAACGCAGAATATCTTTATTCAACAGATAAAGAAACTTTAAAACCAAACGAGGACTGGGAATCTGATGAATTGAGCGTGTCTTTTCCTGAAAATGGAACAGATAAAATTATAATTGTGGAATTATGGGAATATACTGACAGTGAGAGAAAATTCTACGATATCTTATGGTTGCGTTTAACAATTATTTCTTAATATCTTGGATCGTAGTTTAATTTGCTGATCCAATAATTCTTACTTCCTTGATTCTTACAAAAGGGGCTTGATACCCCCCATAAATATTAAATTCTTTAGAAACAGCGTCAATATTTTTAAAAAGATCCAAAAGATTTATCCCGAACATAGTTTCATTTAACGATTCCTTTATTTCTCCGTTTTTAACTATATTGCCGTGAAGTATTAATCCTGAAAAGTCTCCCGTTGTTATATTTGGAGAATCACCTGTATAATCTAAAATTATTCCCTCTTTAACATCTTTTATGATTTCATCTTTAGTATGATCGCCTTTTTTCAGAATAAAATTAGAAACGCCGATTGAAGGGACTGAACTATACGAACTTCGAGAAGCATTACCCGTACTTTCAATTCCTTCTTTTCCTGCTGTATAGCTATTATGAATTAATTGAAGAAATTTGCCGTTTTCTATAATTTTTTTGTTTTTACAAGGAACACCTTCACCATCAAATTGAGCTGAACCGGATAGTCCATCAATTAAGGCATTATCATCAATATTTAAATAATCTGACCCAATAATTTCATTTCTTTTGCC
Organism: Promethearchaeota archaeon; assembly: GCA_004524385.1. Taxonomy (GTDB): domain Archaea; phylum Asgardarchaeota; class Lokiarchaeia; order Sigyniarchaeales; family SOKP01; genus LW40-45. The sequence goes on along the minus strand of SDNM01000108.1, from coordinate 276 downwards.
AATAAGAAAACTTCTCTTATATTGGAAAGTTTCTCCATTTACGGCTGAAGCAATTGGACTTAAAATAAATCTAATTGTACCTTTGGGAGTTAATATTAACGGAACTTTCATATTTTTTATTTTAATGCGATTTAAATTTCGTTTAGCATCTTCTAATGCATTTTTAGCAATTTTTAAGGCGTTAATTTCTTTTAAACTTCTTTTTGATTGCCAATCACTCCCAGATGACGTTTCTTTCCTTATTTTATCCTTAACGATAATATTTGAAGAAATTGT
>SDNM01000107.1 GCA_004524385.1 Promethearchaeota archaeon | reverse complement strand
TGTCTTTCTTTAAAATAAAGCCACATTTTTCCCATTTGATCTCTGAGGTCTTTTAAAGCCTTATTTACTTCCTTATCATCAAAGATAAATCTTTGTTCTTTTTCATATAGTCTTATAATAGTTAAAAAGATTGAATTTGTTGACTCTTCGTCAAAATCTCCGTAACCTACACGTTTACTTAAAAATCTGAGTTTTAATTCTTTAGAAGTTGGACTATGTATTGTATGAGTATAAAGACACGTTGTCCATAATAAATCTTTAATTTTCTCCAATAAATTTCTATGGAGGATGCAGATTCTTATTATAGAAAATTGTCGAGATAACTTACGTTTTGGAATTAGCAATTCAATGTAAAGCCTAATTTTATCAAAAAAACTGTAGCTTTTTATTAAGTTTTGCTTCCTTTTTTTATAGAACGCTATTTTTTTGGTTAATAATCTATTAAGAATCATCAAATTTTTTATATAAGAATAGAAATCAATATTATATTTTTGAACGATGGATTCATAAGAAATTAAAGGAATTTTTAAAGTATTGACTGAACTAGGTTTTTCTATGCTCATGGCGTGATCTCCAATAGTATAAGAGAAATTTACATTCTGTAAGGTTTCTCCTAAAGACGAGAATTTACCTAAATAATTTTGTTCACCAGTAAAATATCCGTGTAATAGCGTATTAACTCCCCTAAAAACATTATTTTCATACTCAGATATCATAACTGATTCGAATTCACCCGGATGATGTCTTTTAGATTTGAGTTTCTGATTTACGAGAAAAATTGCTTGATTTGCTTTATGGCATACGGTATAAACCCATTTCATTAAAGGATCTAATATTTTTGCTAATCTAAACCAATAATTGTAGAATTCTGGACCAAAATATATTGGAAATCCAAATCCACGAGAAAACGAATATATAAATTGAAATATATTTCTTGTTTTCTCCCCTTTTAAAAATCCCGGAAATTTAAAATGCAACACGACTCGTGGAAATAAGGCATCTAAACCTAAATTCATCCATGCCTCAAAAAGGATTATACCATCAGGAAATCTAAAAGAATCTTTTTTACTTATGAAATCATCGCTTAAGGTATTTAAAGCAGTTGGAATCGTAAAAAGCCAATCCATATTCTTTCTTACAGTTTTTAATCCTTCCTTAAACTTCTTAAAAATTAAAGGTTGAATCTGTTTTTGAATCTCTGTCTTTTTATAATAATACTTATTCAAAACTCGAAACAACGAGAAAATTTCCAATATTCTTCTTTGTAGATCGTAAACAACTTTTACAGTTAAGCCCTCTTGAGCTTTATAAGTGGACTGCAATAAATTTAACTACCTTACCTTGAAAATGATTATATTATGTAGTATTGTTTTTAATTTTTTAATGTTAGTTAAAATCTCTATTAAGTAGTGAGTATTTTTTCACAATTTTTGATAAATTAAAAAGTAATAATAAAAAATGTTTATTATTGTTGCTTGCGTTTTGCGAAAAGTTGCTTGAGCTCGCCCATTATAGCGCCACGTAAACTTTGTGGGCTTGAAGCTCTCGGTCCTGGTGGTGGACCTCCAGGCGGACCTCCAGGCGGACCTCCAGGCGGAGGTGGCGGACCTCCAGGCGCCCCTCCAGGCGGAGGTGGTGGACCTCCAGGCGCCCCTCCAGGCGGAGGTGGCGGACCTCCAGGTGCCCCTCCGGGGGCTGGTGCAGCCACACCTCTAGCTTTTATCGTATTAATATCATTGCTCAAACTATTAATTTTTGTTTGCAATGCTCCAATTCGATCATCAACCAGATCTGGAATTCGAAGAATAATCGTCATTATCTTTTCAACTATATCACCAAACGCATTTACTTTTTCTTCGATCGGAGATTTTTTTGCGTCTGCAATGAAGCTCGCAAACTCATCGGCCATTTAATTATTCACCACTACTATTTATCGTTCACTATAATTGATAATAAATAATACTAATTAGAAAGTAAAAATTTTCTAATTAATATATATTAGTTTTGTTTAATAAAAATTTGTTTTGTGATAAAAATACCAACTTTGTTCTAAATAAATATTAAAAAAATGATAATATTCCTTAGATTAACAGTCATTCAATATTTCATGAAATCTAGTATTAATTAATTCAAAAGCATAAAAAAATATAAAAAAACAAAGATATTTTAATCTAACTCATTTTAGAAATAGAATCTTTTAATTTCAGCCATAACTCATTAAGTTCAGCTCTAACTTGTAAAAATTGATCAATTTCTTTACGTAGAATATTTTTGGACCGATCAAATTCTCTTTGTGAATCGTCTAATCGATTTTCAAGTTCAGTTAACTTAGCTCCTTCAATTAATTTATTTTTGGTCTTTTCTATGTTTAAAGCTTTTTTTATGACGTTTGATCTTTTACTAGCAAGCTCAATTAACGCATTGGCAAATAAATCTTTTCGTGTGGCTAAGTCTTCTTTTCTAATTGCGAGATTTTTTATTGCATTGATATATAAAGTATTTGCTTCTAAATATTCATCATTTGCATTAATTAAATTTTCAAAAGTGTTTACCTCCTCTTCATCAACATTGGATCTATGTTCTCTCGCTAAAGTCTGCATCTGTTTTAAAACATCCCTAAAAATTCGATTTAAAGTCTGTCTAGCAATATTCATTTTGGCAAGATCAGTAGCAAGTTTAATTTGAGATTTGCCAACAGCTCTCTGCCATTTAGCAAGCTTTTTAAGCTGGGTTGCTAGTTCTTTTTCATTTTTTGCTAATTCCAGCTCATCTTGATGGGTGATTATTGGACTCATTTTATTCCTCTTCTTTTTAAATTCTTTTTATTTTTTATTTCTTAATCTTATTATATTTTTTTTTATTTTTTTAAATTCTGATTTAAAATGGATAAATTGCAGTTAATATATTATCTTTATAATTTGCCTTAATTACTTTTGCTTTAATATGCTTTCTAATTAAATCATCTGAGATTAATGGCTTTTTAAGAAGTAATTTAATACCTAATTTTTCATTAATTTTACCTATGCACTCTCTTTTCCATCGCCCTTTCGAAATAATTTCTAATTTGATTAAATCATTCTTCTTTAAACTTAAAGTATCTACACTTTTTCTTTTATGAATGCCAAAGTCGTTCGGTCCAAGTTTCAATTTAATGTTGTATTTCTTTTCTAATCCAGATAGGCGTTTATAAAAATAACCCCAAGTTTTTGTTCGAATTCTTCCTAATTTTCTCCCAGTTTTATAAATTAAATATTTTTGAATTCCAATTTGAATTTTTTTTTCAGAATATCCTTTATCCCTTAAATCCATTATAAATTCAATAATATCTTCAATATCTTTATCATTTTTTCCTGGAAACCAAACTGGAGCAATTAAAAGGTCAATATTTGAATCTAATATAAAATGTATACTTTCTAAAAGTTCTTTCATGTTATAATCTTTAGTATTACATAAATAATTAGCAAATTCTTCACTTAAAGTATTTAAGCTAAGATTTATTCGTGTAAGATTAACCTCTTCTAATTTCTTTATTCTCTCTCTTGTAAGTAATAATCCATTTGTCTGCATTGAAATGATATTGATTCCTTCTATTTCCCAAAGCATTTTTATTAATTCAATTAATTCAGAATACAACATTATTTCTCCGTACGGAGCCAAATGAACTTCAATATCGTATTTCCCCTTAATTTCGATAACTTCCTCAAGTTTTTCAACTATATAATTTGGATCTACAATAAAATTGGTCTCGTAATCTCCTGCACTTACAAAACAGTATCTACATTGAAGATTACATAGGGTTATTGGTTTAATCTCAATAATATTAGTTCCACGGTCTATAATTCCAATGAAATCTACTCCAAACAATGGAATTTCCGATTTTTTATTTACATATATTACTTCGTTTACCATTTTTTCAAAGTTTATATCTTAAAATTGCTATAAATGATCCTAAATCGACTATTTGTTGACCTGTGGAATGCTCGGAACTTAAAATATTTACCCTACCCCCCGCTTTTTCCACATTAGTAATAATTTCTTCAATTTTAAGCTTATTTTCTTTTGATGATCCTCTAATTAAAACATCCGCTAAAAAAAGTTCTTTTACAGCACCTCGTTCGGAAGCATTAAATATTTCCTCAATTCCTATAGCAATAAGATCGGCATTTGTGCTGAAAAGAGTAAGAATTTCCTCTATTTTATCAGATTCTTGTAAAATCTTAATATTCTTCTTTAATTGAGCTAATTCTTTAGATTTTAATGTTTCCAAAATAGCACTTTCTGTACCAGAACTTGCGTGAATACTTTTTATTTTAGATACATAGTCTGGGCTTGATACTTCTTTTATATATTTGATAAATTGATTTCTTGTATTGCCTGGACCACACACGATTATTAGATTTATATTTGTATTCTTAATATTTTCTTCAATAATTTTTCGGATATCCTCGAAAAATTCTTTTAGAGCCTTGTTTCGGTGAGATTGCTCATATCTTTTACCTGGTATGGTTCTTTTGACGCTCGCAATTCTGGCTTGACTATAATTTGTTATGAGCGATAAAGTTGCAAGCCCCGTCTCCATTGCTATAAAGAACATTACAAAATTATCCTCGAATTTTGAAGTTTCTTTTAAACGTTTCAATTCATTTTTTAGCCACTTTTCTTTAGAAATGGTTATTTTTTGCCCGGGTTCTATATTAAATGTGTGATACGTTCCATAACTTACAAAATCTTCAGGCCCTTCAATAATTGTCCCTTTTACTCTTAATCTATTTGAGAATTCGTGAAAATCAATATCTTTAACTTCTAACTTTAGAAACATTGGTTTTCTTTCGCCTTTCGATCCTTCTTTAAGGACCACTCGCCTCTGTGTTCGAGCGGCAGCTTTATCCCCTTCTGAAATTATATTATACAACGTCCATAAATCATTAAGATTTTCTACTTTTACTTTGATTTCTCCTTGTTTTTGATTTTCAGCTAAAATCTTCAAGTATCTTTACTAACTCCCAAAAAAAAATATAATTATATTATTAGAGTATTAGATAGTAGAAAAATTCACTCTCTACAGATCAAATGAAAAAATAAATAAAAAAAAGATAAAGAAAATAAACCTATTTATTATTATTCCTCGCCTAACGCTTTTTTTACCTTCGCAAGTTCTTCCATACGTTTCTTTTTCTCTTCCTCTCTCCTCTTCATCTCAGCGTCGTCAGGCGATGCAAGATTAACTCCTTTCTTTATAGCGTCTTTAAGTTCATCATCTAGTTGTGGCATTTTTTCTCAACACCTTTTTGTCTAATAATTTAACTAGAAAATTAAATTTTTTATATACTCATTATAATAGAATTCATTTATAAGTTTTAGTTATTATTTTCTTCGATTTCTTTTTCCATTAAATAAGCGCTTTGTTTTGATTTATAATAGTATTCTATTCTTTTAATTTTTCTGAAATTGAACTTCTCGTATAATTTAATGGCGATAGAATTGTTAGTTTTAACATTTAGAATAATTTTTTTTATATCTTCTTCTGTTTTTTTAATTCTTTCTATGGTATATTTTAATAATAAGGAACCATAACCTTTATTTTGATATTTGGGATTAATCACGAAATTAATTATATTTACTCTATCTTTTCGATCTTTTACAACAGTTACAAATCCTACCAAAATTTTTTTAATTCCTTTTTTTTCCAGTTTATAAAACATATTATTTTGGTGGATTAGTTTCTCAAATATATCTTTTGAAAAAGCGTCCTCCTTAAATACTTGATGTTCTAAATTGTTGATTTCTGTTATATCTTTTGGAGTTACTTTCTTAATTTTCATAAATACCTCCTTCTTGTAAAAATACTTTAATTGGTGTTTTTTCAGTTATTTGCCGATAAATTTCGCGTCTAAAGGGTAAAACTTCTAAAATATACCCATTTAAATGATGATTATCTAAAAATTTTATTAAATCGTCTTTTATAGCAATATAATAGGGCAATTTGATTTTATCCTTTTCAATAGATAATAATT
>SDNM01000106.1 GCA_004524385.1 Promethearchaeota archaeon | reverse complement strand
TTTTAAAAAAATCTTAAAATAAATATTAAAATTTAATAATTTCTTTTTCTATTTAGTTTTTTTTAGGTTTTCAAAAATTTATTGCGAAAAATCGAAAAATTCTATTTTTTAACTAGATTATTAAAGGTTTTATAATTCCCATTAAAATTTAAATTAATAAAGAATTATGAGAATATTGAGAAAATAAATATAACTTATTACAATGATTAAATTAGCTTTAAATCAAAATTCTTGTAGAGATCTTTCCTTACTAGAATTTATAAAATTCTCCAGAGATTTTAAAGGAGTAGAGTTAAATTTTAAAAAGATTAAAAGAAGTCTATCTAAAAATCTTAAATTAAAAGACATTTTAGAAACATTAGAAATTTACAATCTTCGAGTATTTAGCATATTTCATTTAAAAAATTTTTCCTTGTGTTCAGATAAAGATTATAAAACGAAAGTTCTTAACAATTTAATGCAAATGTTTAATTTATGCTATAAATTGGAATCAAATCTTATAATAATTAATCCATCCAAACTTGAACTCTCATCTGAAGCTAACATAATACCAAAATGGAGAGTTATAAATAGAACAATAAAAAGACTTGAAGATCTCTCTAAAAAAGCATATGATGAAGATATCAATATAGGTTTTGAATTTTTAGGCTCAATACCAACATTAAACGATGCGATGGAAGTTTTAGAACCTATTGAATCTCAAGAAAATCTAGGATATATAATAAATACGAGGTTTATTAGTGATTCAGATTATAATCAACTTAAAAAGATTAAAGATTTTATTTTCTTGATAAAATTAAGCGGTTTAAAATACGATGAAGAAGATATAACAGATATATCTAAAGATTTTATAAAATTCACTCAAAAAATAGGATATCGGAAAGTATATTCAATAGAATTATCGGAAGAGGAATGTTTGGACAATCTATATAAGAAATTTAATATGAAATTTGAAAATATTTAATTAATTAATATTATATTATAAAATTTCTATTGTATTAATCAATTAAGGAGAGAATCTTAAAAATTTAAATAAATGTAACATCTTCATAATCGGAATCTGCCATATCCTTTCTGGCAACTCCTAATTCTCGTATTTCATGATTCAATTTTAAAACCGCTTCTCTTACCACTTCCTTACTCTTAGTTCCAGTGCAGACAATTCTACCAGTAGAAAATATTAAAAAAACTGTCTTTGGGTCTTGCATGCGATAAATTAGCCCTGGGAATACTTCAGGCTCATACATGGCATATTCCATTACTATCGCTGCTAAATTTAAATCTACATGTGTGTGTAAATCTCCGCTTGCGACAATATTCTGAATAGTAATTTTTGGATTAGACGCTTTAATTCCTGCTTTTTTAATTTTTTTCATTACTTTTTCTACTACTTGAGCTGCCTCTTCCCCTTTTCTAAGTCCCGTGACAACCATTTTTCCCGTAGAGAAGATAAGAAATGTTGCTCTCGGATTAGAAACTCTCATAATAAGACCAGGAAATCTTTCCGGATTATATTCTGTTGATTCATATTTGCGGGCAATTTGATTAAGATTCATCTTTTCTTCGATCTCCATTATGACCGTTCCTACGACATTTTCGATTTTATAATCTAATTCTCCTTCAAAATCGGATTCTTCAATTTTATTTTTTTCTTCTGACATGGGCTTATTTTAAAAAGGAATATTTCTTTTATATTTCTTTTATATTTCTTTTATATTTCTTTATTTTTACTATTTATTATTTTTAAATTTTCAAGAAAATATTTAATTACTTAAAAATATATTATAAAATTCGTAATTTAATATAATAATCAATTATTGTGTCAATAACTAAAATTTATGCCAACTTATGATTATACATTTAAGATTTTATTAACGGGTGACGCCAATGTGGGCAAAACTTCCTTCGCGAAACGCTATTGTTATAATCTATTTAATCCTTCGGAAAGGTTAACAATAGGTGTTGACTTTCACGTAAAGACAATTGATGTAAATAATAAAAAGATAAAACTCCAGATTTGGGACGTAGGTGGTGAAGAGAGGTTCAGATTTCTCTTACCAACCTATTGTCTTGGTGCTAATGGAGCATTTTTGTTATATGATATTACGAGATCTTCTACTTTAGACAATATACAAGAATGGAGTTCTATTGTCAGGCAAAAAGGAGGGGGAATTCCCATTATTATAATTGGCTCAAAACTTGATCTTGCTGAAACTCAACGGCAAATTCCTACTGAACATGGAGTTCAAATTGTTGAGAAAAATAAATTTACTGATTTTATTGAGATTTCAGCAAAGGATGATGTTAATGTTGATAAAGCTTTTAGTATTCTAGCCGAATTTATTATTCAAAATATGAAAGAAAAAATAAATAATTTATAATATGACTATACGGGATGAATTCATTCAATTATCGAATTTATTTAATTCATTAGGTATAATTGAAAAAGGAATTGAAAAAATTTATCATCATTTATTGGAATATAAAAAAATTGAAAATTTGAAAGAAGTCTCTCTTCAATATAATCTTACTTTAAAAAGAGGCTATAAAATCTGTTCCGTATTGAGCGATTTAGACTTAGTCCAAATTTATGATAGACCTATGAAAATTAATTTGGCTAACCCAATCATCCCAATTTGGCAAAAACTTATCAATAAAAGAATTGAAGACCTAAGGACCGAATTTGAAAATGAAAAAAACCGATGTACAACCTTTCTTGATGAGTTCATTAAAAGATATAAATTAAAATCTATAGAGGCAACTCAAGAGCCTGTTGAACTTCTTATCTTTGATATTAATAATATCGATGAGATGTATTATCCCTTTCTAACGCAGAGTAAATGCAAAATAGCTTCAGGTATTCGTTATGAAAATCCATTAATTCCTTATATTAGAACCAATACGTTAAAAGAAATCGAAGAAAGTCTAATTAAAAGTATGAATAAAATCAAAAAAAACCTTAAAAATTTAACGATACAAGCTGTTTTTAATAATGAGTTGATTATTTCTCTATTAAAAAGTAAGGAATTTAAAGTTTTAATAGAAAATATTGACTCTGATTTTAAATTTAGAAATATTGAAGTTCATATTACAGAAGATGATTTTAGTAATTTTAGTTTAACGGATGATGAATTAATTCAACCAAGTTTCGACCCTGCAAACAAGTTAATGGGTTCATATATAACTAGAAATGAAAAAATCTATCAAATTTTCAATGAAAAATTTAACGACCTATTTGAAAAAGGAGTTCCAATAAATAGTTTTATCTCAAAACAAAGTTCTGACGTTTCTATTAATTCATTATCAGAAAAACAAACATTTGTTTTATGCCTATTATAAAAAAAATTGATTTATTAAAAAAAAATATTTTTTATGTCTTTTGTTCTCGTTTTTGTTTCGCAATTAGAGCTTTTTTAAACTTTTCAAGCAACATTCTAGGAGTTACTGGAGTTTCTGATCTCTCATATCGATGTAATTTGCTCTTTATTCCAAATAAATATTTTGCGATATTTTTTAATTTTTCAAGAGGATAACGACCCATCATAGCAATCGTCTCCATCTGGGGAGAACCTCCACCATGAAGCCCAGCTACTTGTAGTAATCCTGCGATATCAGAACAGCCAATACTTTCTATTCCTTTAAAACATTTTAAAACATTTTCTACTTTTACTCGTGGATTTCTTTGCATATATTTCATGGCAAGGGAACCCACTTCTTCGTTAAAGAAAGTTTCTAAGAAAGGTAAAGTGGCCATCAGTCCACCAGCAAGATCAGCAAGAATTTTAAATTCGTTATAGATCTCCTCTCCTGCGTGTCTCCTACCCGCGTTAGTTAAAATTTCATCAGGTATCATTGTGCCAGAAGGAGATTTCTCAGAATGTAATGCACTCGATTCTCCTGCTGCAAAAACTAACTCTGCAGTGCCAATAAGGTGTGCAAGCTTATCTCTCACATGTGTTTTATTCTGAATGCCATTATATTCTGCAACTAGAGCAGAAGCACTCGCTATAACCTCGGTCATTGCAGGTTTACATCCAGTATACGAATGACGATGATAATGAGCAAACATTAAAGCTAGAAATCCCCCATAGGGAGTTTGTCTAGGATCTGCTTGACCATTTAGGAAAATTCTATCATTTGGAATAAAGACATCATCGAAAATTATAAATGTCTCACAATCACCTAATTTCATGGTTTCTGGTAACATTTCTGGCGGTACTATTTTCTCATCTGGTAAATGAAAATAGGCAGGTCTCACGAGTAGTTTGACACCTTCCCAATCTGCAGGTATTGCAAAAGCAACTGCGTATTCATTGTCTTCTGGAAAAAGTAACCTACATGGAACGGCGATTATTTCATGCACATAAGGAGTATTTGTAATACATTGTTTTGCCCCTCTTACTATAATCCCATCTTCCCTAGTTTCTACTATTCTTAAATAAGCATCTGGATTTTCTTGTTCTGACGGACGTTTCGATCTATCTCCTTTTGCGTCTGTACTTGCGCAACTCGCAGCAAGATCATTCTCTTGAAAATATTTCAAGAAATTTACAAAGTTCTCATAATATTTAGTCCCTAAAGCTTGATCACATTCATAAGTTATTACTGAAATAGCGTTAAGTGCATCGATTCCCATACATCTCTGTATACACCCTCCAACACGGTGAGCAAGAACGCGTGTCATTCGCTGCTTCTTTAAAAGGTCTTCCATAGTTTGATGGATATGTGTAAATCGATTGATTTTTTCGCCTGTAATATGAGAAGTTGCAGTACATAAATCTTCGAATTTGGGATCCCAAGCTTTATCATATGTCTCTCTAACTATATGAATTCCGCCTTTTATTCGCGGGTCATCTCTACCAACGACTTCATTGCCAATGTATATGTTTGGCTTCATTTTTATAAGAGATTCATAATATTCTTCATATGTTTTCATTTTCTTTCCCTTAGTTTGTTTTTTAAACTTGGTTAATGTTGATTGATATAGTTTAATTAAGATTTTTAACTTTCCTCTTTATGAAAAAAAGCAATGAGGTCATTTAACCCAATTTTTTTACGGAGCATTGACATTAATGTACCTCTATAGTATTAATCTCAAGCGCTCTTTTATAAACTTTAATATAGAACAAATTATTAAAAAGAATATCTATCAAGATAAGAGTATATTGATTAATAATGGCTAAACCTAAAGTAGTGTTACCAGAACAAGGAGTTCCTAAGGATGAAATTATAAAACTTATGGAAGATTTAATTAAAGGAGATATAAATTGGCGGGAAGGTAAAGTGTGGAGTTTAGTGTATCATGCTAGCGACGAGCATTCGGAATTCCTTAAAAAAGCTTATACTATGTTCTTCTCTAAGAATGCGTTAAGTCCTATGGCCTTTCCCAGTTTGAAAAAATTTGAAATAGAAGTCGTTTCCATGGTTATCGATCTACTGAATGGAGATAAAAGGTGCTGTGGAAGTATGACATCGGGGGGGACCGAAAGTATTTTAATGGCTATAAAAACGCATAGAAATTGGGCCCGTGAGAAGTATCCTGAGATTAAAAACCCAGAGATGGTGCTTCCAAGTTCAGCTCATCCCGCCCATCTAAAAGGAGCGGACTATTTTGGCGTAAAACCAATACGTGTTCCTATAGATCAAGAAACTCATCGTGCAGATGTCAAGGCTATGAAAGACGCATTAACAGAAAATACCATTTTAATGGTTGGTTCTGCGTGTGATTTTCCTAGAGGTGTTGTAGATCCTATTCCTGAACTTGCTGCAATCGCACAAGAACGAGATATTGGCATGCACGTTGATGCTTGTCTGGGAGGTTTTATTTTACCATTTGCTAAAAGACTTGGATACGACATTCCAGATTGGGATTTTTCTGTTCCGGGAGTATCCTCAATTTCTGTAGATGTACACAAATACGGGTATGGTGCGAAGGGAGCTTCAACAATTCTTTATCGGAAAGAAAGGATGTGGAAACATCAGTTTTCTGTGTATACTGATTGGTCTGGAGGAATCTATATTTCAACAACAA
>SDNM01000105.1 GCA_004524385.1 Promethearchaeota archaeon | reverse complement strand
TTTTCTATAATACTTCTTGCTACATCTACTTTATGTCTTAATTCGTGAATTAATCCCTTAGGATAATCTAAAGAAAATAAATTTGAATGTATTTCAACCATCCTTTCTAAAATTTTCTCTATATTCTCAATTTCATTGTGCCTAATTTTATCTAAAATATAACGTCGTAGTTCTCCAATTACATCCGCTAATCCTAAAAGGTAATTTATTTGATTAATACTATAATCGGCTGGATTTGGGAGATCTTGATCATTAATTACTGCAAATAAGCAAACTGCTTCCATATATTCTTGTTCGGGAGTTTTTAAATATTTATCAAAAATAGCAGGATATTCTTTAACTATATTAATAAGATTTTGGTGTTGTTTTTTAATTTCGTTAATTTTTTCTTGATAAACTGTAAATTCTTTTCTATGAATTGATTTAATAGCTACGCTACAGTTTCTAATCATAACACGAGATAGCTTTAAAATATCTTCTCTTTTTTGATCCAACTCATTCAAATTTTTTGTAATTTCTGAAAAAATCTTTTTAAGATTCATTCTTTTAGAATAATATATTGAAATGTTTAAATATCTATATTAAGGATTTTATTAGAATTTTATTGTAGAAGAATCTATAAATGAAAACAACATGAAAATTTTATTAATTCATACGGAAAACATCGAGGTTACAAAAAACAAAGAGGCGACATCGAATCCTCAAGATTTTAAAGAAGATATAATTAAAATGGATGGATTAATCTTAGTCGCTTTTGTGTCTGTTGAGGATCAAGACACTTATGATACGGATATTATAGCTCAACAAGGAGCACAAGTAATTGAAGAAGGAATTCTACTAATAACTGGCTTTCCCGAAAAAGTAAGGAAAAAAAATGAAGAAATAAGACAATACAATAAAAAAATCGAATCAGGAAAAGTTAAAGGTAAGCCGAGGAAAAGTATTGAATTAATTAAAAATAGAGAGATGTATCAGGTAGATAAAGTTCTAGTTTATCCTTGGGCACATTTAAGTAAATTTCTTAGCAATGACGCAAATGCTATGGAAGTATGTCCTAAGATCGCTCGAATATTAGAAGAGAAGGGCATTGAAGCTAAATATTCTCCTTTTGGATGGTATAAATCTTTTAAAATAAATTGTATTGGCCACGAAGTAGCTGAAATGTATAGAGATGTAAAACTTTATATCCAGCCAGAAGAACATATCGAAACAGCTCAGTTTTTTGTTTTAACTCCTGATGGAAAAGAGATTGAAATAAAAAAAGATGGAGAAAAGACCATTCTACCAATAAAGGAAGTAGATGATGATTTCTATATCTTTTTAAAGTCAGAACTAGGAACAAGAAGAGCTGATACGGGCATCGAACCTGCTCACATCAAAGTAATGAAAAAATTTGAACTTGTCGATTTTGAACCAAATACAGACGCTGGAAACTTGCGTTGGTATACAAAAGGCGTAATTTTAAAGAACCTAATAAAAAACTATTTGGATGATAAACTAATCGACTTTGGAGCAATTTTTGTTGATACCCCTGTTATGTATACAGTTAAAAGTAAAAAATTAACTGCTCAGACTGCGAGATTCCCCGCTAGAACTTATTGGGTGGAATCAGGAAATAATCGATTTTTACTAAGATTTGCAGGTGATTTTTTACAATTGGATATGTTCAGCGGAATGAATTTGAAGCCTTCCTATTTCCCGCTACGCTTATATGAATGGGAACAATATGATTTTAGAAGAGAACAAGAAGGAGAATTAACTGGTTTAAGGCGATTACGAGGTTTTGTGATGCCAGATTTTCATACTCTTTGCAAAGACTTGGACTCATCAGTAGAAGAATTCAAGAAACAATATGAGTTAAACCAACGTGTTGCTGAAGATTTAGGAATTAAAGACCATTTAATTTTCAGGACGACACATGATTTTTACAAAGAGAATAAAAGTTGGATCAAGGAACTAATAAAAAAAGACAATAAACCTGCCTTATTGGAGCTCTGGGATGATAGATATTATTATTTTGTTTTGAAATTTGAAAGAGGAGTATTATCTGCTCAAAATAAAAGCGGAACATTAGCGACAATTCAAATTGATGTGGAAAGTACCTTAGAATATTTAAAAGAAAAAGATGGGAAAAAAAGGGAAAAATATAATATCCACTTCATTGATAATGATGGAACTAAAAAGCATCCAATAATTCTCCACAATTCACCTTCGGGAGGCTTAGAGAGAGTACTATGGGGGCTACTTGAAACTGCAATTAGAGAAAAAGAAAGAATTGTTCCGGGATTTAAAACATGGTTAGCTCCAATTCAAATTAGAGTTTTGACAGTGAGCGATGATCAAAATGAATATGCAGAAAAAATTATGAAATTACTTAATGAACAAGGATATCGAACTGATTTTGATGATCGAGAGGAGAAATTAGGTAAAAAGATACGTCAAGCTGAGATTGAATGGATTCCCTATATCATAATCTTAGGAAAAAAGGAACAAGAGAATGAATCGATTTCAATTCGAAAGCGTTTAATTGGCAAACCATTTGGACCTAAGAAAAATACTGCTGAGCAAATAAATAATATTAAATTAGAAAATTTGTTAGAAATATTGGAAGCTGATACAAAGGGATATCCTAAATATAAATTACCAATTCCATTTAGGAAATACTCTACTAAAATCTTTTTTAGAAAATAATGTTGTTTTTCAAGAATTATGACGATAAAAGCGCTAATTTTTGATTTAGGTGATGTTATTGTGGAATTAGATTACTCAAATTTTTATAAAAAAGTAGCATCCGTATCGCCACAAGGAGAAAATCTTCTTACTCCCAAGATGTTAGAATTTTTTAGACAATCTGATTTATATCATCAAGGGAAAATGAAAGATAATGAATTTTATAAACTTGCGTGTGATATATTTCAGGTATGCATGTTAGATCAGTCTGAGTTTTATAAAGCTTTTAATAGTATTGTCTCCCATCCTATAGCTGAGGTGGTTGAATTACTTAAAAAATTAAAAGAAATTAAGAAATATAAACTAATAGCTTTATCAAATGTGAATGCTAGCCACTGGAATTATATATTATCTAAAAATTGGAAATTCTTAGAATATTTCGATGAGTCTATTTTATCATTCCAAGTTCATATGACTAAACCTGATCCTAAAATCTTCAAATACGCAATTAAAAAAGCTAATTGTAAACCCGAAGAAATTATATTCATTGATGATGGATTTAACAACGTGCGTTCAGCTAAAGAATTAGGAATGATTGGAATCCATTATAAAAATGTGGAAAATTTAATAAATGAGTTTAAAAAATTAAAAATTATGTTAAATTAAATCTCCATGGTTTTTAGGCACGATTTTGCTATAGAAGTAAACGCTTTCTCAACATTATCTCCTGTCTTTGCAGATGTTTCTAAATAATCGCACCCTAGCCTTTTTGCTAAATCTATAGCTTCTGCTTTATCTACTTGACGTTCCAAATCGCTTTTATTGCCCAACAGAATCATAGGAATGTTTTTTTTAACTGTTTTTTTTATAGATGAGACCCACCCAGGAATCTTCAAAAGCGATTGGGGACGGGTGAGGTCATATACACCTAAAGCTGCATTACTCCCTTTAAAATAGATCGTACGAAGTTTATGGAATTGAGGTTGTCCGCCAATATCCCATAAGAGTAGGCGTATATTTTTTCCTTCAACCTCCGTATCCTTAATTAGGAAATTAGAACCGATAGTTTTTTTCAATTCCTCAGAAAAATTATCTTTTACAAAACGTAACAGAAGACTGGTTTTCCCTACGCCTCCGGGGCCGAATAAGGTCACCTTAAACTTATATTCTGAATTTATTTCAGTGATATCAATAACCTTTTTAAAGTTAATAAAAATTGATCTTGTGTTTCTTCTTTAATTATTATTAGATATTATTCTTTATAGATATTTATATGTTTATAATAATGTTAAACAAAAAATTATTTTTAATCTAATTTGGAAACAAATATGATAATTTTTATTTTTCGATTTAGTCTTTAATTTCCTTCTTTTTTTTAAAAGTATCCTTAATTTTTTCTTTTGCAGCGGAAACTTCTTTCACTACATATCCCTCAATCTTTTTTGCTTCTTTTTTCACACTTTCACCTGTCTTTTGTCCTATTCTACCTATTTGTATCATGATCCATTCAGGGGATCCAACACCGTGACCGTATTCATTCCAGATATACATTAAGAATCCAAGAAATCCAATATAAGCTAAGCATACAAAAGGGAAGATAACGATATTAAATTGTCCAATGAACAATGTGATAAAAACATACTCAACTAAAAACAGGCTAAGAGAAATCTTGCCATAGTACTCAATGCAGGATGTAAATTTATTATCATGTTTTTTAATATCTATGAGATAAAAACAAATAGCAATAATTAGGAGTGCAGCACCTTGGTTATAAAACATATTTCCAATAGTACCTCTTATTAAAAATTCAGGCATACCCGGAAAATGATAATAATTTTGTTTATTCATAGTTGTATATAATCTTAAGTGAGGATATTCAGATTCCACCATTGTCGCAGGAGTTTGTAATTGCCACCCCAATATTAATCCAGATATGACAAATATTAGCCCCCAAATTAAAAATAATCGAAATAAGCGGAAATAAGCTTCTTCAGTTCCCATCATCATGGCATCGTAAAGATATTCACCAAATATACTTGAAATGAAGCACACTGCGAGCCATGGGAAAAGTGTTATTTCGGGAGTTGGTGATGTAACAATAAAATGTGACAGCCATATTAATGGATTAGAATCCTTTTCTAAATAGAGAAATTCTCTAAAAAATGGTGAAATAAGAATAATAATAATCCCAATAATAGCACGGGGCCATTTTTTCAGTTTTACAGCGTAATATGTGAATATCTGAGAAAAACCGATAAACATAAGAATGTTCCAACCCCATAGATTGAAAGGAAATGCAATATCAGGACGTACCGCACTCAAACCTATTAGATTAAATAGCATTCCGATTACTATTATCGTAAGTCCGCGAGAAAAGATCCTGTTTCGAATAACTTTATCTGGCAATTTCCCTTGTTTTCTCCTAATACTGAATATTACACTAAGAGCTGATAAAAAAATGAATAAGGAAGGCCCTAATATATCAAGTGCAGCGTAAACCATACCATGTATATATATCCAATCTGAATCGAACCATACCATCGATGTATGCGCAATAATTATAAATACAATCGCAAAACCCTTTACGAAATCTATTGAATTAATTCGCTGGGGAGATGCATAATCTCGAATATCTTCAATTGGAATATCTTGTTTAAGAAAGCTTATAAGATCAGACTTGGGTTTTTTTTCTTCTTCTTCTGATGACATTTTATTATTAAATAATAAAACTTATTTCCTTAAAAATCTAAAATTTCTTTTTAAATACTTTGAAATTAGTTTTTTTTTTTATGATTTGAATATCTTCTGTAAAATGCTATTAATAATTATAATCATATTAAGAATGGATTATTATTATCATTAGATTACGGTAGTTTTACTATTGTGTTGTTTTTATTGATTTAATAAAGTAAAATTATTCCTTTTTAAGATGTTTATAATTTCAGCCATTCTTTTTTTTGAAGATTTGGAATCTTTTGTTTTAGTAGCGATAAAACAAGAATATTGATTATTTATATCGTGATTTGAATTTTGAAATTTAATTGGAGGAGTAACTAGCTCAGGAATTTCTTTCATTAATATAGGGATTTTATCATCCATTACATCTAGTTCTGTTTCATTATTGAGATAATTTAATTCTATTCTTGAGAATTGGGAAAAATTTTTTAAATTTATTTCGGAAGAACTTAAAGAGTTCAATTTAGCATCCCAGATCAGTTCAGCTGGGTTTTTGTCAATGACATTTCGTATCCCTATGTATGAAGTTGTTAATCTTGGATTTATTTCTATAAAACCAATTGATTTATCTGCTTTTTCTATGAAATCAATTCCATAATAGCCAGAAAATTTTGAAAGATTTATTTTATCAAAAAGAATATT
>SDNM01000104.1 GCA_004524385.1 Promethearchaeota archaeon | reverse complement strand
GAAGGCAAGCGCCCGAACTCAAAAATTAATAGTTAAAGAATTTGAAACTGAAAGGGATGTTAATGTCATGATATTAGTAGATTGTTCAACCACAATGGCAGGAGGAGCGATCGACAATACTAAATTTGAATATGCTATTAGGGCTTGCATGTTGTTAACAAAAGTAGCACTAGCTCGTAAAGATAATGTCGGTTTGTTTATTTTCTCAGATAAAAAGAACCTTCACTTTCTAAAACCTGGTAGAGGTGAGGATCATTTTTATCAAGTATTAGACTTTGTTGCTCGAATTAAACCTCAAGGTAAATGTGATTTTATCTATGCTATAGATTATTTTATAAGGCGTTTTCATAGAAGATCCTTAATTTTTATTATTTCCGATTTAGAAGTAGAATCAAAAGAAATTAGTATAGCCATTAGAAAATTAATTCCTTTCAACCACACTGTTATCATTTTTAATCCATTCAGTCCTTGGTTTGAAATTCATGAAATTGATTTATCATCAACAGATAAAGCTCTTGCTGAAGCTATAAGTGAAGAAATGATGGAACACATCCTTAAAATTAGACATGAAGTCCGTAATTATGGTATTAATCTTGTGACGGTTGGTCCCGATGATATAATGAAGCAAGTATTAAAAAATTATTTAGAAGCAAAGAAAAAGGGGTTTGCTTATTAAAGATGTTAGCTCGAAAGTTTTTATTCATTTTAAATCTCATTAATGCAGCAATTTTTGTTTTTATCTTAGTTATTTTTAGCTTTATCTTTAATTTTGAAAATGTAATTGAAAATCCTGATGGAAAGTTAGTCTTTTTTGCAGTCATATATTATTTAAAAAATACTCTTACTTATTCAATTTATTTTTGTCTATATATCGTTGCAATCTCAATTGGGTCAGCGATAGCATTTCTATTTGGTCCTAGCCCAGATTTTAATGAAAAATTTATGTCTCAATTTATCAATGAATTTTTTAAAAATTATTTAAGTTTATGGTTTTCTTTTCCAGAAGGAGAAACCCCCGAGATATGGGAAATTCCAGATCTAATTGTTGGGAATTTTTTAAATTTTCTTAATAATCTCTATTTATTTTCGTTTCTCATATGTTATATAATTGTGATTATATTTTTTATACGAGCAATATTTCAAAACA
Source organism: Promethearchaeota archaeon (assembly GCA_004524385.1). Classification (GTDB taxonomy): domain Archaea; phylum Asgardarchaeota; class Lokiarchaeia; order Sigyniarchaeales; family SOKP01; genus LW40-45. Next base: position 4,936 of record SDNM01000104.1, on the reverse strand, counting down.
ATCCGAAATATAGTCTTGTTGCAATTGGTTTTTTAATATTAATGGTTGTAATACCTCTAATGGTTTTTGGTTTAAATAATATGTTGCGTGTATTCAATGTTAAATTTAAAGAATTAAGGACATTAGTGAATCCTCTTTCAAGTAAATTTACAGATTTGCCATTAAATAATTTTTTTGAATTTTTATTTAGTCCAGTTGCCTTGCTTGCTATAATGTGCTATATTTATTTAGAAATCGCATTTCAAATTAATTATACAGATACGGTTACCAAGCCATCTTTAGAAAGAAGTGAAAGATTAAGAACACAATTACGGATTTTACGTAGAGAATCAATACTCATAACTACTGATATAGATAAAATTAAGGAAGAAGCTAAAAAAAGAAGAGAAGAAATTGAAGAAGAACAAGAAAAAGTTGGAAGATTTCTCGGTAAGACAATTGAGAGATTTTCCTACGTAAAAGAAATGATTGAGAAGAGAAGACTAGAGCAGGAAGAGAGAAAACTCGTTAATGCAGCCTCAAAAACAAGAAGGCTTGGTAGATATATAGATCGTCTTCTTAGAGAAGACCCTGAAGCAGAAAATACTTTAACGGCAAAAACATCAACTCCAAAAGCCAAAAATTTAGTAACTTCCACAGCTATTAGTTTTAGCTTTAGATTAATTCTTTTAATTATTTTGAGTTTCATTATTATGCATCCTCGTTGGTTCTTTATCCATGTCTTTAATCTGCCACCAGCAATTACTGAAAGTATGGCAATGTATTCTCCAGAGGCAATAATAGTATTACTTTTACCAATTATGTTGCTCTTCCCGTTAATAGCTCAAGCTATTTCTTATGCCAAGCATAGAAATTTGATTATAAAATTAAAGCAAGAAGGTCAAATAAAGGAAATTCTTGCTTCGGTTGGCGATTATGTCAAAATTGAAGAGGAAATAGAGAAAAAAGAAGAAGTAATTGAATCAGGGGCAGTAGCAGCAGAAACAACATAATTTTCATTCAATATTAATCAAAAATTGAGCTAGTTCTTTCTTTTTATTCAAATTTGTCATTAGTGTATCAAAACAAAAAGTTTTAATCCCTAATTCTTCAATTTTAGGTTTTAATTTGCAATCTTTATTATCTATTATAAAATTCCCTAAAAAATCACGGTAAAATTGTGCAACTCCAACGCAAGAAGCTTCTAAACCGATACTTCTCATAAATTTATCAGCTGGTCCTTTAACTGTAGTGCCTTTAATTATAGGTGATATCGCATATACTTTCTTTCTTTCTTTTATTAGTGATTTTTTAATTCCTTTTACTCGAAGGATAGTTCCAATAGAAACTATCGGATTAGAAGGACAAATTATTATTTTTTTCGCATTCTTTATATATTCTAATACCATATCAACAGGTTTTGCATTCTTAATACCTTTAAATTTTACATTGAGAATCTCTGGTTCGCAACATTCTTTTATGAAATATTCCTCAAAATGAATTTCTCCTTTAGGAGTATCGATATATGTTTCAACATTTTCATTACACATTGGAATAATGTGGGACTTGACGTTTAATTTCTCACAAATTTTTTTAGTAATTTCAGCTTTAGTATAACCCTGTTTAAATAAATCGGTGCGATAAATATGAGTGGCTAAATCTTTATCTCCAGCATTAAACCATCCAATATCATAATATTTTTTGAGAATACTCAAAGAATTAAAAGATTCATCAATAAAACCCCAGCCCTTTTCCTTATCTACTAAATTTGCTAAAGTATAGGTAATTATATCTAAATCAGGACAGATGTTAAGACCAAATAATTCAATATCATCACCAGTATTTACAATTATTTTTAGTGATTCAGGTCTTACAACATTTGCTAAGCCCTCAATAAATTTTGCGGCACCAACACCACCCGCTAATATTAAATAGAAATCATTGTTCATATTTTCCATATTCACTCATTTTTTAATTTTAAAAATTATATCATCTAATGTTTTTCGTGCTGGTACTTTTGGACTCTTAATGGAATATCCTACTGTAAAAAAAGCCATAGGAACAAAAGATTCTGGAAGGTTCAAAGTCTTTTTAACAATTTCTTTTGTAAATAATGGGGCACAGTACCAGCATGCTGAAATGTCTCTTATGGAAAACGCGAGAAGCAAATATGTTGCAGAAGCACTAATACTTTGCACACCTAAAATAAATTCATTTTGAGTTCGCTCAGAATCAGGATACTTTTCTATTCCATCTTCATCTAAACATAAAAGAATTAAATATGGAGCATGCAAGAAATTCTCTCTGGTTCGATTTATTTTATTTTGAATAAATTCTTCTGACTTACTATCCTTTTCCAAGTCATTTCTTAATATTTTATTCATATTATCAATTAGAATACTACGATTATCATCCTTCTCTAATATGATATATCGCCATTGTTGGGCATTATGAGCACTTGGCGCCCATCTAGCAAGCTCAATACACTCCTTTATAATTTTTTTTTCTATTTCTTTAGAATCAAATTTAAATTTATAGCTCCTCCTGCTTGTTAAAATATTAGAAAAAGCTGTTTTATCCCTAAATATTTCTAAATTTTTTTCTCTTAAAACGGGTGATATTGATGCTTCCTCATTTAAATCAAAGGAATATCCTCGAATTATTATAACTGGGAGCCCTTCATTAGTCTCACCCATTACTAGTTGTGCTGCTGAAGCTAGATTATCAACTTGTCCTACGAGTGTACTTTGTAACTCATGCTCAAATAAATCTTTTTCACCACGCTTATCAAGGATTGCATTAATTCCAGAAACACCTAGAGCTACTCCTACTGCTCCCACTCTAAATGGCCTCCCAAATGAGTCTGAGATAATAATTGCTACGTCTTTATTGGTTAATTTCTTAAGAGTATATCTAATTCTCTCAGCTTCCTTATCAGCATTCTTGGGTAATAATGCTACATTGCTCTCACCCTCGATATTAGATTTGTCAATTCCTGCATTTGCACATACGAAGCCATGCTTTGTTTCCACAATTATAACATGTTCTACTTTAAGAATTTCTTTTGATTCGTCCAAAATTAATTGAATTAATTCAGGTTCTTTTATTGGTATTCCTTTATTTTTTGCTTTCTTTAAATGTTGCTCATATAATTCGAGAGCTTCATTGCTAGGAGCTATTTTCTTAAGATTAACAATTCTTCCAAGACTTTTTGAAATTATTGTTTGAGCAATAACTAAAATATCTCCATCCTCTAAAGATAAATTATTGTCTTTTATTTTTTCAAGAATAATCCTTCCAATATTATCTCCTGGTTTAATGAGTGGAATCCCTTGTACTCCAATTATATTTATCATCTCTTCAAATCCTTATTTGATTATTTCTCTCCAATCAATTTTTTGGCTAATTTCCAATATCTTTATCATTTTATTTATCTTTTTAATGAATTTAAAGCAAAAAAATTTATTGAACCAATTATTGAATAATTAAATATTGTATATATTCTGTAATATTGAAATTTATAAATCATTGAAAAATCATTGAATAATAAGGATAAGGATAACCATTATGGGAAATATATATACACTTCCAGTTATACATCTACAAATGGAGAGATTATCTTATTAATAAATAACACTTAAAAAAATTTATAATGTTAATTGAATCAAATTATCATTAGAGAGTTTTTTTTAAAAATTTTTAAATTATTAAATTTCAAGAATCTATTACTGATGAAGTTTAGAGTTATTAACTTTGATTTATCAACAAATGAATTTAAATTGGGTGAATCTAGAGTTTTAGAGCGATCTTCTGATGAATTTATTGCGATATTGAAAGAAATACCCCCAATTAATTTAAATTATCCTTTAAATCCATTGGTGATAACAGAAGATTTTATTTTTATAAGAATTAATTCAGAGGAATATAGAGTCATATGGAATTATAGCCCAGTAATCCCCTATTCGATACCAAAAAGATTAAGACAAGGAAAAATCTTCAATATTAATAGTATTGGTAATAGTTTTCAAAATATTTTAGATTTCGTATTTGAAGATATAAAAACAGTTAAATTCAGGATAAAATCAGAACCTTTTATATTATTTATAAGCTCTTTACTTGTAGTGATTCTGATTCTTTCTGTATTATTTACAAGGTTTTATGATATAAGTTATAATTATCGACTACTTTTTTTATGGTTCGTAATTTTTAATATAACAGGATTTCCCTTTATATTTAATAATTTAAGAAAAAAGCACCATCAAAAATTTAAAATCAAGGAAAAATCACCCATTCTTGAAGTCATCAACTCACAAAGACTATTGATTTTAATTTTTATAGCAGGTTTTGCTGCATCAGATATTTATATGTTTATATATCTTTACTTCTTATCAGGAATTCTTTTAAATAGTAATTATAGTACTTATTTTATATTTAATATGATCTATGGCACTGGTGCTATTTTTTTTGTCGCTTTATATGTTTTCTTCCGAGATGTTTATTATCTTTCCAATAAAAAGGAGCAAATTCTTGATTACTATGATGTCCTAATTTATAATGAAGAGAATTTCGAGAAAAAAAATTATTATTCTCTAGTTAGATTAGAAATAAAAAATGAGAAGATATTAAAAATAACACCCAAAGTTATATTAATAACTATTATAAATATAACGATCACAATAATTTTAAGTATTTGAATAATTTACTTCTTTCAATGAAAAAAAAAGTGTGTTGGAATTCCTAAAGAAATAATAAATCTGATCCCTTCTTTAAGTTGGTATTTTTTTTGGAATTTGCTTCTTTGGAGTGGGATTTGAGAGGGTATTAAAATTGATTGTGCTTTTTGTTGTTTTATAAATGCATTATCACATTGATTCTCAATAATTTTTGCTGCTCGAGTTGCACTAAAAGTGTGAGTAGTTGTATGAAATACAGATAGAACTAAATCCTGTAATGTTTG
>SDNM01000103.1 GCA_004524385.1 Promethearchaeota archaeon | reverse complement strand
TCCAGTATGTCTAAACACGTGAGGGGTAATAATCTTTGATTCGGGAAATCCACATTTTTTTTTTATATTTTGCACGTCCTCCTGTACAACTCGAGGATTTAATCTCTGGCTTCTTGTATTTAGCAATAAAAAGTCGTCAGAATTATAAAATATTCTATTTTGTAGATATTCCTTAATAAAGTCTAAAGTTTTCTCATCAACTGGGACAATTCTTTCTTTATTGCCCTTCCCTCTAAGTCGGATATAGCCATATTCAAAATCCACATCCTTAATTTTAATGTTACATAGTTCACTAACTCTAGCCATAGTAGAATACAGCAACCTTACAATTAAATACTGACGTTGACTTTTTTCAGAATTTAATTGCTTTTCATCTTTTAATGATGTGAAAATTTTTTTTATATCTGAAATATCAAGAAATTTAGGAAGATTTTCTTCGGTTTTAATTTTCGGACTTTGGATTCTATCCATAGGATTTTTTATAATTAACTCATTTATTATTAAAAACTTAAAAAAGGATCGTAAAGAAGCTATCTTTCTTGCAATAGCTTTCTTTGAATAGTTTTTTTCTTTTAGCTTTTTTAGAAATAATCTGATTTTTTGACGTAATAATGGAGAATTAACGCCTATATCTCCTACCATATTAAAAAATTTTTGAAGATCATATCGATAAGCTTTTATTGTAGAAGATGCGCATCCTTCTTCAATTTCCTTAGCAAATAGAAACTCTTCGATGAATTCTGAAATTTTAGTATCTTCCATATCTATGAATAAATATGGATTAAATTTCATATATGAGAGTAATATCTAAATAGTATATAAGATTGCAGATATCTCGTAAATCGATAGATTTAGGTTATTTTGCCTCTCCTTCTCCATACCATCCTTTTTTAATAAATAAGTATGCATTCATCGCTGCTGTTGATGCTTCCCCAACTGCTGTTGTGACCTGTCGCATTCCCCCTGTTACGTCTCCTGCTGCATAAATACCTGGAAAGTTTGTTTCCTGTTTCTCATTGACTTTAATAAAATCATTTTCATCAGTTTCAATGCCTGCTTTTTTTGCTATTTCGCTCTGTGGCTCCACTCCTATTGCTACAAACAGAGCCTTTATGTCAATTTTAGTTGTTTCGTTAGTTTTATGATTTTTGATAATTAATTTACTTAATTTGTTATTTTCTGTTATCGCTTCTTCAATGGTGCAGTTAAACATTTTTTTAACGTTATTTAATGATTGAACCTCATCTGCAATTGGTTTTTCTGAACGCATACGGTCACGTCTATGAATAAGATATACTTCTTTTGCTACACCTGATAAATAAATTGCTTCCAAACCAGCTGCATTACCGCCGCCAACTGTAGCGACCACTTCATCTCTAAATAAAGGGCCATCACATATAGCACAGTAAGAAATTCCATTACCTTTTAATTCATTCTCATTTGATAATCCAGCTCTTCGATGTTTCGATCCCGTAGCAATTATTATGGCTTTTGCTTTTATCGGACCTTCAGCTGTAATTAAGGTCATTTCTTTTGGATTGATAGCAGAAACTTTATCAAATACAAATGTTGCCCCCCATTTTTCAGCTTGATCCTTCATTTTTTCTGTTAATTCAAGACCGATAATACTATCGAATCCGGGATAATTTTCGATTTTAGGGGCTGTCCCAGCTAGACCTCCAAAAGCTTCACCCTCATAAAGTATAGTCTTTAAACCCATTCTTCCCCCATAAATAGCAGCTGTTATTCCTGCTGGCCCCCCACCAATGATTGCTAAATCTATTTCACTTTTATCATCCAATTTTAATTACCATTCCTTTATCATTTTATTCCATATGAACTCTCTAAATCGATATTAAGAGTTATTTTTAATATATATAAAAATGACTTTTTTACTTAATTAATTATCACATTAAGGATAAATATCCGATAAAATTTAAGAATTATGAATAATTATTCATTTATAACAAATCTAAAAAATGTGAGAGTATAACTAAAAATAATTGAACATATGTTATTGTAAAATAAGTAATATTAATTATAATTATTCAATCATTCGAATACTCTCATGATCCTTTGTATATTCTTGAAATCTCTAAATAGTTAAGAAGCATCCATTCTTCCACAGTTTATCAGTGCCCGAATTATCTGATGATGCAAACCATCGAAAAAAAAAATAAATAATACAATTTTTGAAAAGAAATATTATGCAGATCTTAGATCCTTCGATTTTTAGTAAAGATAATTATGTCTGTGATACATAATATGCAGATCTTAGATCTTTCGATTTTTAGTAGCACATGATACTCTACTATTACATTATGCTATTTTTCGAAAATGATCTTACATTATTCGATAAATAGAATTGATTATCACCCTCATATTATATTTTGAGCGATTTTTCGTGTGTTATCTGTGTATTATTCTTTTTCGTGAAACACCTATTTCACGGTTTGTTGTGCATCTCTGCATAATAAGTTCTAAAAAAATTAAGAAAAACCTAAAGAATTTTCTTTGAATAAATAGATTTAAAAAAAATTTATGGATAAAGAAACAAAGAAAGAATATCTAAAATTTGTATCGTTCGATTAAATCTTGATCAGTATAAATATCTGGTTCGTTTTCTAAGAACTCTTTTAATGAATGTTCAGAAAGTTCTTCTAATTCTCTGCTGGTAATTGGTCCCTTGTCTGATTCCAGAGTTTTCAGATAATCTTCAATAGCATCTTTAGCTATGGAATCCCAATTGATTTCAGGATGTTCTTCCATTTTCTTTACTAAATCATCAGAAATAGATATTTTTAATTCAGTCATCCTTTTACAATTAATATAATAGTATTATCTAAATTTATTTTTTTAGTTTTATTATTTTATTTTTTAAAATTCTTGAATTACCCTTTCATGATCTTTAATATATCTCTGAATAATTACATGATATCTCTTCAGACAATACAGTAAGAAACCAATTAATAAATGGTTTATATATCATTTTAGATTTTAAATTTATTACAGAAATTTATAAATAGAATTGTTTATATACCAATTAAAAAAGGATTTAATAATAGATTGCGCAAATTAATATCAAATTTGAAAAAATCAGAATGGTATAAGATAGGAGGATCATGGGATCTTCTTATTGCTCTTAGATTATATATTATTGTTTTCCTTTTAATTTATCCTCTGATTTTTTTCGTACTTCTACTTAAATATCTTTCTCCAGTAGGAATTGCGATTTTAGGAATTTCTTTTTTGCTTATTTTAAAATTTGTTTTTTTCCAATCAAGAAGAGGTTCTAAAAGATTTTTTAAGATATCACTAATAGTGGCATGCGGTATTTTTGCTAATTTCGCTTTCAATCTTTTAATTAGTATCGTCCATATGAATCTAATAAGCTTATTTCTGGCTTTATTCATCTTCCTAGGATCCGCTCTATACTTTTTAATTATGATGATCAAAAGACCTTTTGTGAAAATAAATTCGTGGTTAACATCAAAAAAGTTAAAATGGTCTAAAAAAAGAAAGAAATTTAATTTTCGGCGTAGACTTTTTAGGAACTCGATTATTTTTTGGCTTATATTTTCAATTAACTTAATTACAATTCCTTATCCCGTTTATATTCAGGAAGATATAGCTTCAAATGTACTAATACGACAAAATAGGTCTCCAGAAACCGAATTTGGAATCTGGACTTATGGGCAAAATTTAGATGATAATAAAAAGGGGGAAGATGAATATGTAGATGATAAAACATTAAAAATGTTAGCAGATGCGGACATTTATTTCATCTACGGAATAAATGAGAGAAATTTTGATAGCCAATTCTATAGTAGAATTTTAAGATGCAATCAATCCGGTATTGAAGTTCATTTATCTATAAATCCAAAGGATTGGAGTTATGCAAATATCTGGTCATTTAGAGATCTCAAGAAAGAAATTGAACCTATACTTGCTATGTGCAAAGAGTTTAATTTCTTAGGTTCCCCAATAACAACTTTTGTATATGATATGGAAACAATAATAGACACTCCTTTCCCTTTATACGGTTTTAATCTTGATTATATCAGTAAACTGAAGGAATATTACGAAATACAGAAGGAGTTTATCAAATTTAATGATTTCATAAAAACTGAATATAATCTTGATGTGCGAATAACCTCAGATATCTTTCAAGGAGTCGATTTTCAAGACGGAGATGACGATCTTATGACTTTATCCGGTTTAATAGAAGATGCAAATGCGGAAATGAGTTATATGGTGTATCGTCGTAATAATTTTGGACAAAATCAAATTCTTGACCATTTAAAATTTTTAAATGATGGGGATACAATCATTTTAAATGCTTGGAAATATGAGGGGTATTTATGTTGGAAAGATATTGACTGTGCCATTAGAGATTGTAGACTTGTGCTAGGCTATCCTGATAAAACTTATAGATTAGAGATCTGGGAATTATCTCATTTTATTGAATCCTATGGGATTGAAGGTTTAGAAGAATTAGTTGAAGCTCTATGTGAGGTCGATAGTTCAGATTGGCCATTAATTGCGATATTGAATACTTTTCCCTATTCATTCTACTGGGATGCTGTATTTATCGGGATAATTATAATAGATTCATATGGGCCCCTCTTTAGGTTTTTTTACAACGCATATTGATTCATTCTATACTTTTTTAAATTTTTAATTTTAAAAATTTTTAATAATTTTAGAATTCTTGAATTTTACCTTATCTATTGATAATATTCGTGTACTATACAGATCAATAAGGTTTTAAAGAAATCAGTTAATAGTTTAATTACAATTAAAAATATCTTTAATCAAACAAAAAAAAAAATATTGTGACAAATATGGAAATACCAATCTATATTTTTATTGCTTTGATTGCGGGAGTCCTTAGTATTTTAATGGCAATTGTATTTGCTAAAAAGGTAATGAAGGCGGATCCTGGCAATGAAAGAATGCAAGAAGTCTCAGGTTATATAGAATCTGGTGCCAGTACCTTTATTAGAACACAGTATAAAATATTAGGCATATTTGTAATCTTTCTTGCCATAGCTTTATTATTTCTTCCTTCTCCACTCGAGAATAGTAGAAGAGCTATTGTATTTATGAACTGGGAGCAGAGTTTATGCTATATAATTGGAGCTGTTGCTTCAATGCTGAGTGGGTGGTTAGGAATGGAAGTGGGGGTCAAAGCTAATACAAGAGCGGCACAAGGTTGTACAGTTGGAACCAAGGAAGGGTTTAACGTCGCATTTTTCGGTGGCGCTGTTATGGGACTTGCTGTGGTAGGAGCAGCATTAATTGGAGTCTCTGTTATATACATGGTTTTTCAATCTGCGTTGATTGTATTAGGATTTAGCTTTGGTGCGAGTAGTGTTGCGTTGTTTATGAAGTGTGGTGGTGGAATTTACACTAAAACTGCTGATGTAGGCGCTGATTTAGTAGGTAAAGCGGAATATAAACTTCCTGAAGATGATCCTCGTAATCCAGCTACAATTGCAGATAACGTAGGAGATAATGTTGGCGATATAGCAGGAATGGGTAGTGATTTATTTGACTCTTATGTAGCATCTATCGTAGCGGCAATGATTTTATCGACATCAGTTGTACTAGTTGGATCAAAAGCGTTGGTACCTCTTTTTATTATATTACCTATTGTAATATGCAGTGTTGGATTAATTGCCTCTTTAATTGGAATCTACATTATTAAATGGTTTGGTTCTGAGGAGCCAGGAAAAGCTCTTAATACAGGGACTTATTTAGCAACGGTAATTTATGCGGTTTTAGCTTTCCTTATAATATATGTGATGGTATTAGAATATCCTAAGTTTTCTGATAGGTTATGGGGCATCTATTTTTGTACTGTAATTGGTCTTATCAGTGGTATTGTGATAGGTTTTACAAGCGATTACTATACTAGGGAAGATAGAGCACCAACAAGAAAAATTGCTGAAGCTGCTCAAGAAGGCGATGCGGTTGTTATACTTTCTGGATTTTCATACGGTCTAATGAGTGTCATTCCCGCTGCTATAGGAATTATAATTGCCATGATTATTTCCTATATGCTATATGGTGTTTTAGGAGTGGG
>SDNM01000102.1 GCA_004524385.1 Promethearchaeota archaeon | reverse complement strand
TGAAAATTATATAGCAATTGCAAATTGGGCTCATCAATATGAATGGCAGAATGATTTGGAGCTCGATTTTGATAAATTATATGAATATGCGCCATGGGTCATCAAACGATGGAATATGGATAATTTAAAACCCCTTACTGAAAGTTTTAAGAAAAAACTTAATTGGAAATTAAGATATATAGAATCAACGCCAAAATTACGTCCATGGGAGGGGAATTTAGAAAATCAAGAATACGAGTTTCCAAATCCTACTTGGGAAACCGATATTATTAACGATGCTATAAAAAAAGTAATAGGAGAAGAATACCGCGTCGAAATCTTAAAAGATCTTAAACTCGATTTATTTCAATTAAAAGCATATTTTAGAGAGTTAAGCGTTTAAATTTTCAAACATTTTTGTATTTCTATCGTATATCTTTGTAAATTCACGGTAGATTTTTTTATAAATCTTTTTAGAATTTGGATTAGGTGTAAATGATTTTTCAATTTGAATTAAAGGTATTGCTTCCGAGAAATCTTTAAGTATTCCTGAACCAACCATAGCAACTATAGCTATTCCCCTATTACAAGCCAAGTCAGGTTCAGCTACTTTATTAATATTCTTTTCTAAAATATCTGCTAATATCTGACACCATGCATTTGAATTAGCCCCTCCTCCAATAGCATTAATCTGATTACTCTTTCCTACTAATCTTACTACGTAAGTTAATCCCCATTTAATATTAAACGCAACTCCTTCGTACACAGCTCTTAAAAGATCTTCTCTTTTATGGTCGAGGCATAAATTATAAAAACCACCTCGAACGTTCGAATCATTTATAGGACTTCTTTCTCCATACATCCACGGTGTAAAAATTAAATTATTTGCGCCAACTTCAGATCCTTCTACAGTATCATCCAAATATCTATATAGTTCTTGTTTATTGTTTTTATATTTCTCTACTTCACCTTTAAATATTTGATTTGCGACCCAATCTAAACAAACCCCCCCCGTTTCCTGTTTGCAAAGACATAAATAATTGTTTTGGGCAGAACAAATACTTCCAATGTAATATGCAAGGGTGTTCTTCCGTTCGGAAATATGTGCGCCAACAAAATCAGCCGTTCCTATACAAACGAGAAGGTGCTTTTCATTAATAGCTCCAGAACCCAGAGCCCCAGAAGTCAAATCAAGCGATCCAACAAAAACAGGAAGTTCTGCTTTTAAACCTAGTTCCTCTGCTGCCTCTTTTGTTAAACTACCGGCCAAATCTGTTGATTTTTTTATTTCGGGTAGTTTTTGCTTGTCTATTTCAAATTTATCTAATATAGTATCAGACCAATTTAAATTATTTAAATCTGAATCCATCATCCATGAAATATTCCCTAAATCCACTGAAATTATAGCATTATTTGTACATTTGTAAACAACAAAATCTTTTACATTAAAAAATTTATATGTTTTATTGTAAATTTCAGGTTCATGTTTTTTTAACCATATAATATGAGAAATAGGATCCTTCCCATTTAGTCCAGGAGCACCCCCTGTATTATCAAGAAACATATTAAGTGTTTCAAAATTATAACCCGAGACTAAATCTCCTTCTCCCTCTGAATATAAATGTGTTATTGTGGAAGCCCGGGTGTCAAGCCAACTAATACAATTCATTAAAGGAGTTCCCTGTTGATCTATGGGAATCGTACAATTCCCTTGGGAATCAAATATTAAACCTACAATATCGTCTGTATTAATATTATTATTATGAATAAGAGTATTAGTTGCTTTTTTTACAGCATTCCAGAAATCTTCGGGCTCTTGTTCAACCCATCCTTGTTTTGGATAGTAAAGCGGATAATTCACTTTTGTTTGATAAAGAGGATTTAACTTTAAGTCAAATAATACAGCTTTATTACCTGATGTTCCTAAATCGTAAGTTAAAATATATTTTTCTGTCATTTTACTTATTGTCGATTTTTACTTATATATTTATAATATTAATTCAATACAAATAATAAATAAACTCAAATTCTAATAATCTTTAAAGAAATTTTATAGCACAAATCTTTAAATTTAAAAAAATCATAAATAATTAAAAACGAAAGAAATTAATAACAATAATATAAAAAGGGAGTGTTGTAATTGGAATCAATATCGACCATTTCAAAACTTGAAATTCCAATAGATAAAGTTTTTTACAGTAAGAAATCAAACATCTTATCTGTTGATATTTTTGGTTTTGTGTTCGTAGGCCATTATAAAAAATCAGCAAAAGTTAGCGAAATATTAGACGATATTTTTGCTTCATTGAAAGAGATCAAATTTAGCCGTATTGAACTTTGTTTTTTGGATTATAATAACTTACCAATATCCGAAAAGAAAAAATTAAAGAATCTAAGTTTAAAAGAGAAAATTAAAAAGGAAGAAAAAAAGCCTAAGAAAGGAAAAATTGAAAAAGAAGTAGGAAAAAAAGCCGATAAAATAGAAGAAAAAAAAATATCAGAGAAAACGAGAAAAGATAAGAGAAAAAGAGCAAGTAAAATTCCACCATCAAAACAACAAATAGATTATTCGTATGAAAGAGATTTAAAAGAGGAAGCTCGTTTTAAGCGAGAAATTGATGTCAGCACTGATGATGAAATATTAATGAAAGACACCGCGGAAGATTTGGATGAGTTAAGTTATAGTACAAAAGCACCAACAACGGCAGCTGTTCCACCACCGCCACCATCTCCATCACCAGAGCCTTCTCCACCCGGAGGAGCAGCAGGAGGAGCTCCAGTTAAATCAGAGAGAGCTGAACCCGAAGAATACGAAGAAGAAGGAGAATTAACGGAAGAAGAATTGCCTAAACCAACTACTTATAATATCAATATGGGATTTCAATATTATTCTGTAATGATGGAGCAGAAGAGTTATTTATTTTACGTTTATTTCTCGCATGAAGAATTAAAAATTATGGATGAGGAGGGTAAAACTATATATAAGACTACATTTACAGTAACCACATTTAAAAAAGAACCTCCAATATTAGATTTAAGAATAGAAGGGGAAGGATTTGAGGTTCATCCGTTAGCAGGGAAAGTCGAAGTCAAAAAAGATGCGGTGAACCCTCCAGTGATGATATTTTCAGTATTACCATTAAAATTAATTAAGACTAAAAAGAAAAAACGAAAGAAAAAGAGTGAAAGACGCTATTTAAACGTCTATATCGATTTTGAAAATAAAACAATTAGTCATTCCGTTTTGTCTATAATTGTACAGCCAAAGCATTATCACTTAGATTTAGGACCTCTACATTTAGATATTAGTAAAAGGACTGCAATGATTATATCTTTCATTTCTGTATTAATAGCTACGATTTCGACTATATATTCAATGTTAAATTTTGAAGCAGCATCTTTAATGGACATAGTTGGCAATTTTGCTCCAGGATTAGCTTCGTTTATATTTTTCGCAGTATTTATTATAACATTATTTAAAAATGGCATTTACCCGCTTAAACAGAAATGGAGCGCCCTTTTAAATTTTGATAAGGGACCCACAATGATTAAATAGATTTAAGCTTCTAAATATTCCCAAAATCTTTTTTTTAACCTTTTTATTATCTTATCTTTTAGTTTTATGAAAAATACATCCCTTTTAGCAATATTAGGATAATCTTTAACTTCTAAAATTTTAATCAGCCCAGCATCTTCAGCTTTTTTAACAATAATTTCACTTAAAATAGAGATATTATCCGATTCGCTGACTGCTGAAATAATTGAATCATTATCATTCATTTCTAATGTAATATTTAATTGCTTATATCTAGGAAAAAGTTGCTCAATGATTTTTCGAGTTCCAGAGCCTTTTTCCCTGATAATAAAAGGATATTTAATAAGATCATCAAAATTAACTAAATCCTTTCCACTTTTTAGCAATTTATGATTAGGATTGCATATGAATACAAGATTATCCTCTCCAATTTTAATAATATCAAAATTATCTTGTTTTTCTTCCATAAAACTGCCTATTCCCGCAAAATCTGAGATTCCTTTTTTTAATGAATCGATTGCATTTTGCGAATTGTTTATCAGGATTTTAAAATTTACGTTTGGATGCTCATTTCTAAAGTTCGCTATATATTTTGGTAGAATATGAGATCCTGGCAATGTCGAAGCTGTGATGGTTATATCTTCAATCTGTTGCTTACTGTACTTAGAAAGTTCTTGGATACAAGAATCATATAAATTGATTATTTTTTCAGCATAGTCCAAGAATATTTTACCTTCCTGGGTTATATCAAATTTTCTGGTACTTCTATCTATCAAGGTGATCCCTCCTAATTCTTTTTCTAATTGAGAAATCTGATGAGATAAAGTGCTTTGTGAAATTGAGAGATCTTTTGATAATTCAGAAAAACTCTGATATTTCGTGAGGCTAATAAAGTTTCTTAAAAATTCAATATTCATTTCAAAATTAGATTTACTTATGTATAATTTAATTATGGGTGAAAGATGTTAAAAATATATTCTAATTTAAAATTGTGAATTGTTTCTTTAATTAACACGTCTAAATTGATTTTCAATTAAATTTTAAAATTACTTCTTATTTTCTTACCTATATTATGAGTTCACACTTCTTACATGATTTTCTGCGTCCAAAGAGCATAGCCATTTATGGTGCTAATAATACTTTTGGTACCACAATGGGCACCATGCAATTAATGCGGATTATTAGTTCGGGATATAAGGGTAAAATTTTTCCCATCCACTTAAAACTAGATAAAGTGTTAGGCTATAAGGCTTATAGAACAATAGCAGAAGTTCCAGAAATTCCTGATCTCGTTGTAATAGTGTTGCCACCTAAAGTTGTTCCTCAGGTCTTTAAAGAATGTGGAGAGAAAGGAGTTAAAAATATTGTATTGATTTCTGGAGGTTTTAGGGAAGTTACCGGTGATCGAATTAACACACTCACTGAACAAATAATTGAAATTGCAAACCATTATGGTATTAGATTCATTGGCCCTAACTGTTTTGGTTTTTATAATAGTTGGATTTATCCAGAAAACGACGGTATTTTAAATATGATGGTATGGGGGGAGGGATTAAAGCGAGGTAAATTTTCACTAGCAAGCCAGAGCGGCACGATGTCATCCCATTGGGGAATGGATCCAGAATATATCGATCTTAGTGTCGGTAAGACAATTTCAGTTGGAAATGAAGCAAATATTGACCTTGTAGATTTTTTAGAATATTTTAAAGATGATGATGAAACTGAAGTAATTGGACTATATATTGAAGAAATTAAACGAGGACAAAAATTTATACAACTAACAAAAGAGATTACACCAAATAAACCGATTGTAGCTATGTATGGAGGAGGATCTGGGGCAGGTAACCGCGCTATAAGGAGTCATACAGGTTCAATGGCAGGTAATATAAAGATATTTGATGCTATGATTAAAGAGACTGGTATTATCAAGACTGATTATATTTTAGAATTTCTCGATATTGTTTCAATATTATCAAATCCAAACTTCATATATCCTCGAGGAAACAGAATAGGAATAGTAACTAACTCAGGAGGGCCAGGGGCTTTAATAGCAAACAATGCTGAAAGAAAGGGGCTAATTGTTCCTGAATTATCAGATTCATTACAACTTAAATTAAAAAAGATTTTACCTTCTACTAGCAGTTGGGTTAATCCCATCGATGTTACCTTCGATATGAATATCTTCAATTTTTATATAAATCTTCCTAAAACATTAATGAGATCTGGAGAAGTAGATGCAATAATCATATATGGTGCTATAGGATTTCATGAAATGATACCATATATGCAGCAAAATGAAAAATTATCTGCCCATGTAGAGTTTAGGGAAGATATGGCTGATAGATTAGATGAGATGGACAAAATTTTTATTCTTCCAACAATTAAAGCATCTCAAAAGTATTCAATCCCAATTATCTATATTAATCCTCAAAATTATGCGAGTCATTGGTCTAAAAAAATTAGAGAACATGGAGGGATCGTTTTTCAATTCTGGGATCGTCCTGTAGGTGCATTAGCAAAGATAATTGAATATGTACAATTCACCAAAAAGCATTCATAATTTTTGAGTTTAAACTCAATTTATTTTATTTA
>SDNM01000101.1 GCA_004524385.1 Promethearchaeota archaeon | reverse complement strand
TTGCATGAAACCATAAAACCGATCAAATCCTCTCTTGAGAGGCCAAGTATCAAATGGTCCTCCCATCGATGCTTCCTCCATTTGCGTAAGATGCCATTTTCCTGCCATAAATGTGATGTAGCCTTCTTCTTGCAAGATTTCTCCAAGAGTCGCTGCGTGTTTTGAAATGGAACCACGTAGGTTGGGGAATCCCGAATTCATGTTCGAAACTGCCCGCATTCCCACTGCGTGATGGTTACGCCCAGTTAACAAGCAAGCTCTCGTAGGGGAGCATAATGCCGTGGTGTGAAAGTTCGTATACCTTAAGCCTCCAGCAGCGAGCTTGTCAATGTTTGGAGTATCAATGGACGAACCATAGCATCCAAAATGGGAGAATCCAGTATCATCCAGTAGAATCACCACAATATTTGGACTTCCATCGCCAAGGCGCTTCGGTGTAGGCCACCAAGGTTCTGATTCCTTAAGTGTGCGACCGATCTTTCCTTTAAAAATTTCTTTTCCAGTCATTATAATCAACTTTTTTGTTGAGATTATTATCATTTACTATTATTTAAGGATTACTCTTAGTGGTTACCAGTAGTGTAAAGTCTAAATAAAATCCTTCCAATATTAATAAAATGAGTAAAAACGGGGAAAGAAGGGATTTTTTAAAAGAAATTTCGACTTTTCTACTAATTAATCCTTCTGGGATATAAAATTTTATAGAAAAATAGGACTATCCTTTAAATAAAATTATTAAAAAAAGGAAATATATAAAGATAGAGCCGCTGTTATAAGAATTTACTGCTTGGACATTTCTGACCGATAATATGCCTCAGCGCGCTTACGTCTATCCCCTTTCAGCTTTTCCCCTGAAGCTCTTCCCGCAAAAATATCCAGTGACGTATAAGGTCCTTTGTATTCTGGAACATCGATAATTATGCGACGAATATCCCCGGAAAATTCAAAGGGACCTTTATAGTCGTTAGTAATCGGGGAAAGCGTATCTTTTCCGATGTCCATACCTGTGGAAGAGAAAATATAAAGAATGTATGGAATTGGGATTGAACCACACTCTTTTCCATTTATTGAAAGAGTCAGTGTTCCTTTTCTTTTTTTCCTTACGAAATGAGCGCGAACCGTGGATTCTCCAGTAGGTACCGTTATATCAGAACGTACTACATGATGCTCCATGAACATGTTAAAATCAAAAACCAAATGAGAATCTTTGATGTAAAACGTAAATCCTCCATTCATCGTACCTAAAGAAAGAAGAACACCTTCGTCGGTATCACTAGCTCGTTGGATTTCTACATCCATTGTCCATGTACAACCACCCATTTGTGGAGCTGCATCTGCTGGTATGTGGCTCATAGGGGGATAATAAACATAATGACGATTTGCATGTACTGATCCAGGTTGATATCGACTTCCAAATAATTCAAGGAGCCTATCATCAAGCGGTAGCACATCATAGCGCCCAGCCTCCGCCCACCATAGATCAATCATGTCTTTTAGTTTTTCAGGCTTCTCTGAGGCGAGATTATGGCATTCAGAAAAATCTTCGTCTAAATGATATAGCTCCCATTCTCTCACATCAAATGGGTGCCCCTTAATGTGATGAGTAACGGCTTTCCAACCATCGTGTACAATACCCCTGTGACCAAACATTTCAAAATATTGAATGTGCTTACGAGTCTTTTCTTCAGGTTCATCGAAGGTATAAACCATTGATGTTCCAGATATTGGGATCTGATCATATCCTTTATAAGATGGAGCGGGTTCTATATCAAGAAGTTCTAAGATGGTCGGAACGATATCGGTTACATGGTGAAATTGATTACGGATCCCGCCTTTATCTTTAATTCTTTTTGGCCAATGCATGATTAAAGGATCTCGAACGCCGCCGCCGTGTGTGTTCATTTTGTACCATTTGAGTGGAGTATTGCCCACTTGGGCCCATCCCCATGGATAATTTGAGGAACTATTTGGTCCGCCAATATCATCTAAGCGATCTTGAATTTTGTCTACATTTGTTGACCTTGCATTAAAATATCTCAATACATCCATCATTCCTTCTTGACCGCCCTCTTGACTCGCTCCATTGTCAGAAAACAACATGATTAACGTGTTCTCTTTTTCATCGATTTCTTCAAGGAACGAGATTAATCGTCCTATTTGATGATCTGTATGATCAAGAAAAGCTGCGAATGCTTCTTGCAATCGACATGCGAATCTTTTTTGGTTTTCAGATAATTCATCCCATGCTTGCACACCTTTATTACGTGGAGCCAGCTCAGTTTCAGGAGGTATGACGCCCATTTCGAGTTGTCTTTTGTACCATTCCTCTCGCGTGATATCCCAACCAGCGTCAAATTTCCCTCGATATTTTTGCCGATACTCTAGTGGAGATTGATGTGGAGCGTGAGTCGCGCCAAAGGCTAAATATAAAAAGAAAGGTTTGTCAGGTCGTATGGATTTTAGATCCCGGATGAACTCCATGGAACGATCAACGAGATCTTCACTAACATGATATCCATCTTCAGGCCCATACGGAGGATCAACGGGGTGATTATCGTAAGTTAATTCAGGGTAGAACTGATCGGTCTCTCCTTGCATGAAACCATAATACCGATCAAATCCTCTCCTGAGAGGCCAACTATCAAAGGGTCCTCCCATCGTTGCTTCCTCCATTGGAGTAAGATGCCATTTTCCTGTCATTAATGTGGTATAGCCTTCTTCTTGCAAGATTTCTCCAAGAGTCGCTGCGTGTTTTGAAATGGAACCACGTAGGTTAGGGAATCCAGAAATCATATTTGAGAGTCCCCGCATTCCAACGGTGTGATGATTACGCCCAGTTAACAAGCAAGCCCTCGTCGGGGAGCATAATGCCGTGGTGTGGAAATTTGTATATCGCAAACCCCCATAGGCGAGCTTGTCAATGTTTGGAGTGTCAATGGAAGAACCAAAGCAACCAAAATGCGAAAATCCAGTATCGTCAAGCAAGATCACGATTACATTTGGACTTCCATCGCCAAGTCGCTTCGGTGTCGGCCACCAAGGTTCTGATTCCTCAAGTGTGCGACCGATCTTTCCTTTAAAAATTTCTTTTCCAGTCATTTTAATCAACTTTTTTAAATAAAAATTATACTATTCCTAATTCTTTAATATATCATAATATAATTAAAATTGAATTTAAATTTATTATTTCATACAACTATCTTTATATTTTAAAAATTAATATTGCGTTCAGTTCTAATTTGCTGCGCAATTCTTTTGAATTTGTTGAGAGTATATTTATAAAACATCCTCCAACCTTTACATAGAACGCTAAGAGTTGCTGGACTTCCTGATCCTCCTAAGCGCATCTTTTGGCAATCTCCATGACATAGATTTAAATAATTACAGTTATTACAATATTCATTCCAATTAGCTTTTTGGCGTCCAAAGCGAAGATATACGGGAGATTGTAAAAAATCATCCCAAGTACCTGTTTTCAGATTTCCAAGCAAAAGATCTTTGCGAACAAAAAAATCGCATGGATAAACATTACCATCGTATTCAACAACAAAATACTGACAACAATTATTATTCATGAAGCAAACATTATACCTTCCATATACTAAATACTCCAAAATTGAATCAAATAAACGGATAGAAATCTTATACATGTCCTCCTTTATCCATTCGTCAAATAATTCGCATAGAAAAGTTCCCCATTCTTTTCCCGTTATGGAATAGCTATGAGGTTTATTATTGTTATCAAATTCAACACAAGGGATATATTGATGATAGAAAAAACCTTGTGACTTCATATATTGATATATTTCCCTTGCTTTCTTTACAGTTTTATTATTAACTAAAATTAAGATGTTATACTCTACATTATGTTTTTTTAGAATTTCAATACCACGCATAACTAAAGAATGAGTTGGTGTCTGGCCGAGAGTTTTTCTGTAATAATCGTGAAGATATGGAGGTCCATCTAGACTCACTCCAAGAAGGAATTTATATTTTCCAAAAAATTTAGCCATTTCTTCCGTAATTAACGTCCCATTTGTCTGAAGGCCATTACTTACAGCAGCACCAGGAGGGCCGTATTTTTTTTGGAATTCTATAACCTTTTCAAAGAATTTTAATCCCATTAATGTAGGTTCCCCTCCTTGCCATCCAAAAGAATAGTTATTATATTGATTTGTGCTCATATAGCTTTTTATCAAAATTTCTAATATCTCATCAGACATGCGAGGGGCATTTTTTCCCTCTTCTAAATGGTCTATATAAAAACAATATTTACATCTGAGATTACAATCTGCTGAAGCGGGTTTTATCAATAGGGAAAAAGGTTTCAATGTATTATTATAATAATTATTTTAATTTTTAATTAATTTTTTTTTCATATTTAATTTATTTCATACAGTTTATCATCACTCTGTCTTTCTCTTACAATCATAATTATTGAAAAGATTACTATAATAGTTCCAATTAAGTGAAAAATTGTAAAAGGATCTCCTAATATAAAATAAGCAAATAAAGCTGTAATAATTGGCGTCGGAGCGACAAGTATTGTAGCTTTTGAGAACTCCATGTATGAAATCGTTTTATACCAACAAAATAAACCTAATCCTTGAACAAATCCAATGGCTATAAAATAGAATATATTAACAGGATCGTAAAAAAGATTTACTTGAAAGGGAAAAAACAATATGTATGTAGAAAATAAAACTATTGCTCCTATAATGCTTCTTATAAAAACTATTGAAACTGGTGTAGCTTCTTTACTATCAATAATAGGTTTGGTTTGAGTATGAGCTAAAGTCCATAAACCACATACAATTACTAAAATTATTACTCCAAGTATTATTTCGGCATTAAACTCAGATACATCCACATTGAACTCAGTTACAGCTAAAAAAAGACCAAAAAGCAACAAACTTGAAAAAACTATTTGTTTTTTTGAAATTTTCTCATTTAAAAACAAATAACCAAGAAATAATGCGAATATTATCCTTGTTTTTGTAGCTAATGAACCATTAATTGCCCCTGCTAATTCAAATCCTATGAAGTAAAAAATACGTCCAAGACCAAATAAAACTCCTAAATATATTAAAAACTTTTTATTTTTTTTCCAACCGTTTAAAAGAGATTCACTCTGATCTTGAGTTAATAGCCCATTTTCGTATTTTGCTTTAAGATTCTTTCTCTCCATTATCATTAATGGCAGGAACACAATACTAACAATTAAGAACGATGTAGCTGCGAATATATAAGGATTTAGAATGTTCGGTCTTGCTATTATTATTATTGGTTGTATACCAATTAAAAATCCACAAATAATGCCGAAAATATATCCTTTTTTTTTTTCCAAGATATAGATGAAAAAGAGGAGAAAATTAAAAACTTTGAGAACCTTAAAAAAAATATGAATTTAAGAGAAATATTTGAAAAGAGAAAGAGCATTCGCAAGTTTACAGGCGAGCCAATTAAAGAGGATCAGATCAAATTAATTATGGAAGCTGCCCAAATCGCTCCATCTGCATCTAATAAGCAACCTTATAAATTCATTGTAATAAAAAATGATGAATTCAAGAAGGTATTGAGAAAAAAAGCTGTACCACAGCGTTTCATAGAGAAAGCAGCCGTGATTTTTGTAGCATTAGGAAATAAAAAAGAAGCTGATTATTTTTATAAAGTGGATATTGGAATAGTAGTTCAACACATGGCTTTACAAGCAGCGGAATTAGGTTTGGGATCTTGCTGGATGGGAGCAATTAAGAGAGATGAGCTCAGAGAATTGTTAAAAGTTCCAAAGGATTGGGAAGTAGTTGCCATATTGCCAGTTGGCGTTCCTGGTCAAGACCCTCCTGCTAGAGCACGTAAGTCATTGGATGAATTATTTGTTAATGACAGTTTTCAATAGATATACCTTATAAGTTATTAAAGAAGAAATAGAAAATGATATTTGTTTTGATGTTTTTTAACAAATATATAGACTGAGTAGAAGTGATTGAATGTCCAAGAAATTTTCTAAGGAGCCTTTAAGGGGCATGGGGGATTTCTACCCGACTGACTTAAGGGAAGTAAATTGGATAAAGAGCATTATAGAGGAAATTGCAGATATTTATTGTTATGAAGAATTTGAGGGCCCTCTTTTGGAGCCAATAGAG
>SDNM01000100.1 GCA_004524385.1 Promethearchaeota archaeon | reverse complement strand
TACACTTTTTTTACAGGAGATGTAATAATAGCTCCTGAATTTATAAAATTTCTGGAAAAAATAACGAAAACATCTAAAAATTTATTTATTGTTATTGGAAATATGGATTATTATAGTGGAAATAGAAATTCTCCTGTTTTTCAAGAATTAAGGCTCTTATTTCCAGATGGTGATAACATAACAGTTGGACTAACTCATGGCGCTCAGATTCAACCACGGGGAGATCATTCTCAATTAGAGCAGTTGGCAATTGAAAAGGGGGATAATATCCTTATTTCAGGACATACGCATAAAGAAGAGATATTTCTTACAGATAAAGGAATCCTATTGCTTAATCCCGGAAGCGTTACTGGAGCATGGAGTTTTGTTGCTAGCGGTATTCCATCTTTTGTCGTTTTAAAAATTAAGGAAGACACTAAAGAAATTAATTTATCCCTATTTCACCTAGATAAAAAAACTCAAAAAATTAGTGAGTTAAAATCTTATTTTATTTTCAAGAAAAATAGAGTCCTAGCTAGATTTTAAATTTAAAATAAAAATTAAAACGATGACTATTATCATTTATAAATAGAACATATATATTATAATAAGTTTAGTTCAAAGTTTAATATGAAATAAGCTATTCAATAATTATTTTCACTGATATAAGAACAATTGAACAAGAACATTTTTATATTGATAAAAATGTTAAATATTTTTAAATCATATTTACTATTATTGTTCTATAAATGAATTAGAAAATTAACATTATAATTCATAATATTATAAATCTTTAACAAAGGGTGTAAGATATGGATGTCCAAATAATAATACTTTTTGAGATAATTCTATGGTTAATTGCAATTGCTTTATTAGGGTATTGTGGTTTTAATTTATATCATATTAATCAAGAGCAAAAAAATATATATTCTTGGAGTATAATGATGTTTTTTTTCTTTTTTCTTATCTCACGGCTTTGCACTTTTCTCAACGTCTATGTATTTAATTATCGAGCACAGACAACTTATCTAATAAATTATCCTTTGTGGTATTGGCTTCAAATCGGATATGCAGTCTTCTCCCATCTTGGAATAATGTTTGTTTACTATGTAATTGAAAAAGATATGATTAACACTAAATATCTCTTCTCCACTTTGTGTGTTGTTGACATTATTTTAACTATAGTTAATTATTCTATTGAAGCTGAATTAGGTTTAATTCTTATTACTCCAATTCTGTTCTCTATTCTTTTAGGGCTACCAATGCTTTATATTTATTTAGGCTTAAAATCTAGCGGTCGAGAAAGAGTCAATTGTTTTATAATAAGTATAGCGATTATTTTAGTAGCTTTAGGTATAGTGCTTTCTTTACCGGAAGCTCGCCTTTTATTTTGGTCCTTATACTCTCCTTATTGGTTTTATGCTATTTTTGCACCAGTATTTCACATTTTGGGGACATTAATTTTGGTAAGAATGTTTAATATAATTCTTAAAAGCCCTACACAAGCAAAAGCATTGAGCACAAACGAAACACTAACAATTAAACGTAATAATTTAATCAAAACAGCCGAAAAAGCAATAGCAGATAGTAAAGTAAAAGTTGCTATGAAAAATTATGAGAAAGCCGCAAAAATGTCAAAAAAGCTTGGTGAATTGAATATATATAACGAATGTATTAATAATGCAAAAGAATTAAAGCTTTCACTAATTAAAACTTTTTCAACTCTAAAACCCGTTAAAGAGGCTCCTGAAGCAAAAGTCAAAATAAAGGACGTTATAATTAAAAGAGGCGGGGAAGTAATAGGGGGAAAAATAGTGTATAAAGTTAAAATTCAAAATAACACTGACTATAACATTACAGATGTTAACGTCTTCTTAATTTCTTATCCAAAAGAATGTATGGGGCTCTCTTCGGTTGAAAAGCGTTCAGTCCCTAAAATTGAATCAAAAGGATTTAGAAGCCTAGAATTCGAATTTGAACCTCACAAAGATTGTGTAGAGGGTACAATTCATGCTTCTGTCACTTATATTGATCAACTTAATAAATCAAATACAGCTAAAGTCCATCCATTTACTATTCGAAGTGTATGTGATTTACTAAAACCTTATAAAATCCAAGAGGAAGATTTTGATAATTTAATTCTAAATTGGCAAAAAACGGGAGAATTTACTAAAGTTAACGAAAATATTTACAATTTGCTAAAAAGAAGTGAATTAGTTCTTAAAAAACATAATTTTCACGTTTTAAGTTCAAAACTTTATGAAACAGAAGAAGAGGATCAAGTCCGAGGAGTTATTAAATCATTTGCCGAAGGGAAATATGCGGGTAAAAAAATTGGGATGATTATTGAAATCTTAGGTACTAAAAAAGGAGAATTGTCTAGAATAAAAACTAGTTCAACATCAGAGGATGAAGCTATGATGGCCTCCCCAATAGCAGAAGTAATGGAAGATTTTAAAGAATCTGGACTTTCTATGATTGAAATGTCCCAAAACGAACAAGAGACCTTTATAAAAGAAAAATTATTACAAAGCTTAAGTTTTGTTCTAATTATTCAAAAGAAAAGCGGGCTTTCATTATTTTCTATGAATTATGGCAAATCTCAATTAGATTCTAATCTTGTTTCCGGTTTCATAACTGCTTTAAGTTCATTTGGCACAGAACTCTCAGGAGGTCAAACTATTGGGATTAAAAAAATGGAATATGAAAGTCTAAAAATAATTCTCCAACAAGGTGATTATATTAATGTTGGTTTAATTTTAAATGATTTTCCTGAAAAATGGCTTAATTTAAGATTAAAGACTTTTGTAAAAGCATTTGAAGATAAATATAAACCATATTTAGTTGATTGGGATGGAAATATTGAACCATTTGAGCATTCTGACGAATTATTTTATCGAATATTTGAAATTGGCGAAGAACCAGCAATTCCATTATGATTATTTGATTGTTTCCTAATTATTTAATATATATATATTGCTTTTTTACCTTTTTATAACATTTTCTCGAAAAATATTTATTTTTTATATTCCTTTTGAGTTTAATATGTCAGACATACATTTCAATAAAGAAGAAGGATCAAAGCTAAAATTATTTACTCCAGGTCCTGTTTATGTTCCAGAAAGAGTATTGAAAGCAATTTCCTTACCCAGTGATACGCATCGATCAGGCCCTTATTCAGAAATGCATGCAAAAGCAGTGGAGGGGCTTCAGAAGCTTCTTTATACAGAAAACAAATGTTTAATATTTACTTCGAGTGCTACGGGTATAATGGAAGCCTGTGTAAGAAATTTATTGAAATCGGACGAGAAGGGATTATTTTTATCAATAGGTGCGTTTGGAGATAGATGGTATCAAGTTGGTGAAACGAATGGAAAGAATGTCGTCAAAGAAACAGTTGAATGGGGTAAGCCAATAATCCCAGAACTTGCACAAGAAGCTTTATCTAAAGATAAATATTCCGTCGTATTTCTTCAATCAAATGAGACATCTACAGGAGTGTATAATCCAATGGAAGATCTTATTCCAGTTATTAAGGATCATGATCCTAATCTCATAGTTTGTGTTGATGCTACATCATCAATGGCAGGCATAAAACTTGAGATTGATAAACTGGGAATTGATGTGTGTCTAGCTTCAGTTCAAAAGTGTTTAGCTTTACCTCCTGGTTTAGCAGTTTGTTCAATATCGGATGCTGCCATTGAAAAAGCTGGTCAGGTTAAAAACAGAGGTTATTATTTCGATTTTTTAACTCTAGTAAAGAAAAATAAAGTTAATCAAACACCTAATACACCCCCTATACCTCAAATTAGAGGTTTAGTGACTCAATTAGATTATATACTTAATGAGGAAGGATTAGAAAAGAGATTTCAGAGACATACACAACTCGGAAAACGAACAAGAATGTGGGCACGAGATATGAATATAGAAATGTTTCCTGAAAAGGGTTATGAATCAAATACTGTATCTACAATGAAAAATACTTTAAATATTGATTACGCTGAAATGGTAAATCGAATGTTATTAAAAGGGTATCGAATTGTGAATGGTTATGGCTCCCTTGTTAATAAAACATTTAGAATAGGACATATGGGAGAAATCTCTTTAAAGGATCTGGAAAATATGTTGAAGATTTTAACAGATGTTATAGCAAAATTAAGATTAAATGCATAATTTGTTCGTAAATCTATATTATTCCAAAACAACTTATTGAGTCATTTAAACTCGATTAATAGTAATTTTAAAAATTCATGTCTTAGAGGTTTGAACTTAATGATTTGTATAAATTTTTTATTTATCATAATATTTAAGGTATAACAAGTTTTAAATATATGATTTCTAATTATTCTAATTAAGTCTTTTATTTAAATAAAAAAATAAAATATTTAATAAAAAATGTGATTCAAATGACTGATGAAAAGAAGAAAAAAGCAGTTAAGCCTGTAACTGAAGTTAAATTAAGATCTTATCCAAAAATAATTTTCCTTTGGCCTCTATTAATAGCTTCTGCAGTTTTGTGGCCTATTCAAGCATTTTCAAAGGAACCCCTACAATGGTTAGGCATTTTTTGGCTTATGGTATTATTTTGCAATCTATTTGTTATAGCATTTGACTTTAGTTCTGCTAAATTTTTTATACTCATTCTCGGTATTGTAATTTTAGTACTATTACTAATATTCTGGATTATACCAACTTATGGCTTTCCAGAATTAGCAGATATAACTTGGAATCCCGGGCTTACAGCAAATTTATACATGGCTATAACTCTTATATTAGGGATCATTCTATTTTTCGTATGGCTTGGTGCTCAGTTCGATTATTACAAATTAGAACGCAATGAGATCTACCATAAGAAAGGAATATTTGCCGATGCTGAAAGATTTCCCGTAAAAAGTCTTCGATTAAAAAAAGAAATTCCAGATGTGTTTGAGTATTTCGTTTTAAGAGCTGGATCTATAACTTTATTGCCAGGTCGTGCAGATGAAGTAATCACTTTGCACACAGTACTTAATATTAACAAAAAAGCAGATCAGATTGACTTCCTCTTATCCCATATTTCAGTTGAACCTGACGAGATTGACGCATAAGCCATAAATTCAAAATAAAATTTTTTTTTTTTCTATTTTATATTAATTTTACCAAAACAAATTGAAAAAAAATCTAGTTTATAATTTATTTTCTCTATTAGAATTAATTACCAAGCTTTTTATATAGATTAGGTAGCTCATATAGAGTCTAACGATGCTTGGAAACCTTCTCATACAAAAATTCTTATTAGAATATATACTTATTTTAATAATGTTAGATGTTGAAGAATTTCAAGAGTATCCCGCGCTTAAAAACATCGTTGAAAAAATTAATAAACTCTATTTAAAAGATAAAATTGAAAAAGTTCCGAAATTAATTACGGATCTTGAAAACTTATTAAAAAATCAAGATCTCCGTGTTACCATAACATATGTTTTAAGTATTATTGCTGAAAATAATAATGAACTAATTAAAGAGAGTTTAATTCAAAAAATTGAACCATTTATTCATTCTGATAATATAAAATTGAAAATCAATTCTATTATAATTTTAGGTTTCTTCATATTATCAAATTCTAACTTTATTGAAAAATATTTCCCAGATTTTGTTAATTTTTTAGTTAATAAAGTAGAAGATGTGAGGGATAATGCTCATTATTTTTTACAAGAATTCGTTAAAATAGATCCAAATTTAATGAAATCTTATAGTAATGTGATTTTAAAAGCGCTATCTCTTGAAAATAAAGAAGAAAACATTGTTTCACTATTAAATTTTTTTGATTATATTGAAATTAAAAAATTTAATTTTGAAAAACTCTATAAATTTAGAAAAATTTCAAAAGCATTACTTTTAACCTATTTTAAAAATAAAAAATCTGAAGGGTTTTCAAAAATAATTAAGCTCTTGAAAAGTCTTTTTCCTTCCTTGAAAGACATAAATTTGCAAGAACAAAAGGTTGATGAGATTGTAAAATTATTGGATGATCAATTTTTAATGAAAAAAATTGATTTTTCAAAAAAAGAGAGCTTTCAATTAAAAGATATCATTTCAAAAATTAAAAAATCACCTTTTGTAGATAAGGAGATCTATTTTTATGTTACCAATGAAAGAGATAAACTCATTAATTTTTACGAAATTGAGAAAGAAAAACTATATAAAGTAATAAATAGTAAAAGTAAAATTACAATTCAT
>SDNM01000099.1 GCA_004524385.1 Promethearchaeota archaeon | reverse complement strand
CATCGGATGGTGCTTTTATTGTTTGCGCAGTTACTTTTCCGCTGGATTCTTTTATACGATCTTTAATCAAATTTAGCAAAAAAGTAATATTTTTAGCATTAAATCCTTTTTGAGCGGCTAAGACTTCGATTTTAGCTTGAATTTGATCAATAAGTTCTGGTTTAGTTTCGTTAAGTGCGGTCGTTAGGTCATTTGCGAAAATTACAATATGTTTAAATTTTAACTTTGCACTCTGTTCGTTTGCTTTTTTTAGATCGTTTAGTAGAAAATAATCAATAACTGATTGAAAATACTCTAACTCTGCGATTAGAGGATTATCAGATATTAAACCTGCGGCGCGATTATGAAATTTGCCACTAATTTCAAAATTTTTAAAATAATCATATATTTCAGCTAAATTTTTACAAGCTTTAAAGGCAAAAGGTTTAAATTCAGGATTTTTAATATTTTCAGGTTTAGTTATTATCTTAATAAGTGTTTGGGCAAATTCACTCATTACTTGATCAATTTCAGATTGAATCCCTGTAGCAGTTATTATTTCAAGAGCATTATTATAGAAATTAAAACCCTCTTCAAATGTTTTAAAATCTTTTTTCCTTGCTCCATCTAAAAGTGCGACTTTCATTGCATTTTGTAATCGTCTGACTGCTAATAAGTAATTGCTATCTTTGTCTTCTTGACTACCTGATGATGGTGAGATAACATCTAATAAGTTATTTTCTAAATCGGTTAATTCAGTTAATGCATTTTGTACTACACCTTCTAAACTCGAAAGGTCGGTATCCGTCGCAGATTCTATTCCGGAAACACCATCTAATACTTTTTTTACTGTGTCTTCAAGCTTATTAACTTCATCTTCAGGTGATTTTTCTCCCACAGTAATCTTCCAAGAGGTTATGATAAGTATTTTCTAATTAAAAATTGTTATTTGTTGAAGTTTATTAAAATTCTCTTAAATTAAATGTATAAATTAAGTTATTTATTTTTTGTCTAAGATAAAGAAAATTTTAAAGTAAAAGTAAAAAATTTGGATTTATAAATATTTTATTATTGCGATTGGGCTATAAGCTCGAAACCTCTAGCATTGCTTATAACAGGATCTTCTGGAATGATAACTGACTCGTCAGAAGTAACTAAATGGCCCTCAATAATAGCCTCTTTAATGGCTTCTCCAAATGTATACGCTCCACCACCACAAATTATATAATATTCTACGAAAGCATCAGGAGGTAAAGTAGTTATCAATCTCATAACTTCGTCCACCATCACTTTTGCAATTTGTTTTGCATAAAATTCCCTGATGCTCTTGATAGAATAAGTTTGGCCTCCAATCAATACACTTTCTTTTTGCTGTCTAATAATTGTCATTAAATCAAAAGGTTTAACGATTTGATTTGTTTTTTCCTGAAGAGCACTTGCCATCCGGTTTGTGAGCGTATCTGTCGCTTCACGCATAGAGCCAGATGCAGTTCGCATAGGGCGTCCTTGATACATTGTCAAAATATCTGTACTTCCATGTCCTATATCAACTAGTACCGTGTCGACAGCTGTTTCTTCTCCTTTTTCTTTTAATGTAGAATAATAAGTACCATAAGGCTCTGGCAATACCAAACATTTCTCGATGTTTACATTAAGTCGTTTAGTTTTGCCAGTGGCGTCGTTTTTTACATTTATCTCAAGATTTCCTTTTAACATTTTACTCAAATTTTTCATTACTCCCATACTAGTAGCCACTGGTACACCCGTAGCTACTATAACATCTTGACCATCATTATCGATGAATAACCCTAATGCTGCCTTTAATGCAATATAAGTCTCTTCGGCAGATTTCATCTGTCCATCAGACGCAAGAGCACGTTTTACTTCCGATTGCATTCGAGCTAATTCTCCAATATAATAAGAATCTCGCCCTTCAGTTATGACTAAGTTATTCTCAAGACTTTTATCAAAGGACGCCCCACTCCAACCAGGGTTTGGCTCGCCTATCAAAGATGGGATTAAGAATTTTGTGTCTCCACACGAGAGCTTTATTGTTGAAGTACCTAAATCACAGCCAATACAAAGTCTTTCTCCCATTTCCGAATCTTCCATTATTTCTCACCATCTAAATTTTAGATAATAATTAGTTTTTTTTGATTTTTTTTTCAAATTTATATTTATAATTACATTAATTACTTTTAATATTATATTTTTTATTAGTATCATACATTTGTTATTTATACAAATATTACTATTTATAATTATTGAATATTCGATTGAAATTACATAAAAAACTGGAGCTTGAATCATTTTAGGTATTGGTATTGATATTGGAGGCAATATTAAATTCTCTAGCGAATCTATAAAATTATCGATTCCTAATGTAATTGGTTCTAGTGATGCTACAGGATGGGGAGATTTAACGGTAGATAAAAGTTGGGAAAATAATCTTATTCTCATGGAAAGCGATAAGGAATATTACATAGGTGAATTAGCGCGAACTCAGAGTGAAATTAAACATTATCTATTAGATCAAGCACATCTTAAAAAGACTGATGAAATTTTCTTGTTGATTAAATCAGTCTTGCCATTAATTTCCGAGAATGAGGAGGAGGAATTTATTCTTGGAATAGGCGTTCCCGTTTCTACAACTATAGAAAAGATGAAGGAATTAAGTGCTAAGCTAAAAGGCGAATTTGAGATTAAAATTAAAAATGAAGCAACAAAGGACATAATAACTAAAAAAATCGCTATTAAGCAGGTTTTAGTTATGCCTGAATCTTATGGTACTTATTACGACGTGATTTCAAGTGCTGAGTTAGATACCGCATTAGATGCTGTTGTAATTTCTTTAGATCTATTAACAGAAATATTAATTATCTTTGATGGAAAATTGATTAGAAATGCCTCCCGAAATTTAACAAATGCTTCATTATTTGTTTTATCTAATAAAATCTCTCTTGCCCTAGAGGAGCAAACAGGATACATTGTTAATCCTCATTCAATCTTACAGAGCATAAGGGATAATAAAGACCAAGTTCAAATCTCTGGAAAATCATACGATATTGGTGAAATAAAAAAATATTATATCCGTCAAATTTCAACTGAAATTGTCAATATTTTAATTGATTTGATAAGAAATTTACCATTAGATGCAGAAATCGAATATTTTATTTTAGCAGGTGAAGCATTGGATATTTTTTGGACTGAAATTGAAATTTTAATATTAGAAAATAATTTAGTTGATGATATAGATTTAAGTAGAATTATTAAAGTTGAAGATCCTAGATTTTCTAATGCAATAGGGTTTGAAAAAATGGTTAAAAAAAAGATTAATTCAGGTTCAGGTGAGAATTGAGTTTGAGTGAAGAGGAAATATTAAAAAATATACAACAATTAAAATTAAGAGTTAAAGAAATTGTTCTAACCATTCAAAATTTGAAAAAACAATTAGAAGAAGGAGCAATACCTCTTGATGAATTTAAATCTAGTAAAATTACGTTGGAAAACGAATTAAGAGAGATATTGCAGCAAATAGCTCAAGTTAAAGAAAAAACTATAATAAAACCGAGAGAAAGAGTTGTCAAAGAACCAGCCCCAGTTAAGGAAGCACCTCCAATTAAGAAAGAGGAACCCCCTCCAATTGAAATAATTAAGGAAGCACCTCCAATTGAGAAAGAGGTAGTTGAAGTAAAGGAGGAAACTTCGCAACTTATTGATAAAGAAGTTCTAATTGCTCGCGAAGCCAAGGATTTAATGTATTATTTTCAAACGGAATTTATAGATTCAATTACTAATGCTTTAGTTTACTTATCTATTACATTGGATGAACATTTTATTATAGGGATTGATTTTACTGATTATCCAGAGAAACCTAAATTAAACATTCCATTAGAAATCATTAAATTATTTGAGGGAGATATAGATAAATTCTGGGAAAAAACTATTTCCTATTCAAATTGGGATTCTGATAATCCTAAAAGAATTTATGAATTAATTATAGAGATAGAAACTATATTAATAAATATATTTCAAGCAGATGTAAAAACAATTGAGAAGAAAAGTGTTGAGCATATTCAAAAATCAAAAAAATTAATACAAAATTTGCTAAAGGAAGCTCAAGATGAACTTGATAAAAAAAATTTCCAAAAAGCAATTAATAAGTATTCTAGAATTATTGACGTTTGCTATGATATTAACGATACCGAGGGTGTTAAAATTTATACCGACAGATTAAATGAAATTTTAATATTAAAGAAAGATAGCGAAAAATCAGATATTTAAAAATAAATAGATAGATTAAAAATAAAATATTAAATACTGAATTATAAAATTATTTAACTTGAAAAAACGCTTCCTCGAATTCTGGCTTCCCTTTAAATTTCTGCATTAACCATCCTGGAGCTTTATCTAAATTGTCCCAAAAAGATTTAGGAACTCTTAATCCAATTTTTTGAAGAGCATTTTGTATATCCTCTTTTGAAGGGGGGCACCCTGGAATTGAAATCAATTCTTTAATCTCTGGATGATCCTTATTCAAATTATATTGACATTGTCCAAATAGAATAGTTTTATTATTTCCAGGGGTGGGAGTCATAACTTTACCAGATAAAACTTCGACTTTATCAAAAGGTTTAGATTTCCGATAAGCCATTTTAATAGCTATTAAAATCAGTCCATTCACACCACTGCAGTAAGTACACATAGTTGAGTCATATTTATGATATTTTATCCCTTCTATACCCGCTCTCTGGAAAGGAAGGGGTAAATCGCCTGCGTCATTATATTTAAAATCCCACTCATGATGGGACGCTAAATTTTCTATCTTTTCTCCAACAACTTCAACATCGGATAAATCTGTAGGTCTATTTCGATCTTTTGCTGCTTGGATAATATATGGAACGGTTGATGGGTCGATACCTAACAATTTTGCTCCAACCATATCAGCACTTAAAATATCTGATGATGCAACAAGAATATTTTTTCTATGACTTTTTCCATCAATGGCGGGACCTCTTTCAAGAGAATAAATCCCATCTATAATAGTTAAAGAAGGAGGGATTTTATTTGCGAGTTGAGCAACATTATAATGAAGATTTTTTACGGGGTCAGCATTATGAAATTTCTTTCGAGATGCAACACTAATTAAACCCTTCAAATTTTTTAGTCCCAAACTAACCATAGCTTGAGCATGCGTCTTAAGCGTAGGAATATCAATTAGAAAATCTGCATTAAGAGCATCAGAACTAAAATTAGTCTTAAATCCCGTATTTAAATCAATCTTCTCATAAGGTCTATCAAATAGATCATATACCTTAACACCATATTTGTCAATAAGTTTATTATATCCAAGTCTTTCCCAGGCATCTGCGGCGGTTTCTTTATCTTTTGGATTTTCTTTAACAATCCCTTCGCCAATAATTATATCCTCAATTCCTTTTTCTTTAAGCAAGGCCACGACATCTTCCATTACTCGAGAAGTTGTCAGAACACCCCATTTTGGAATAGTACAATGTCGGTTCCAATAGACGAGATTAGGTTTAATAAATACTTTAGCTTTAGATGGTAAATTTTCAAGTCCGTTAGCAAGTTCAATAACTTTCTTGACAGACTCAAACGGCTTTTCATACTTCCCAATAGAAACTATTGATTTACTCATAAAATCACATTTTTTATTATAATATATGGAACTTTATACTATATTGATATGAATTTGAATTATTTTAAAAATTAATTTATTGGGGAAAATATTCCAAATAAAACATTTTTTTATTAAAAAAAGGTTGATTATTTTAAATTACAAAAACTAATTTTAAAATCAAGTAGAAAAGGAGAGTGATTAGTGAATGAAATTTAGTTTTAGTATACCTGTACCAACTCCCAGACTTGAATATATGATAGATGGGTCAAAAAAGGCCGAAGCTTGTGGATTTCATTCTATTTTCTATGCAGATCATACAACAATGCTAAATTCACCTGGAACATGTTATGACGCTCTTTGTTTTTTAACAGCATTAGCGATGGAAACAAGTAAATTAAAATTATGCACGGGAGTATCTGATTGCCATAGATTTAACCCTGCTCTCATGGCGCATAAATTTGCTACTTTAGATGTAATATCTAAAGGAAGAGCGATGATAGGCATAGGAGCTGGAGAAGCAATGAATATTGATTTTTATGGGCTTAATAGAGAGAGGTCTGTTATAAAATTAAGAGAGTATATAGAAATTATAAGAAAATTCTGGACAAAAAAAAGGATAAACATAAAAAGT
>SDNM01000098.1 GCA_004524385.1 Promethearchaeota archaeon | reverse complement strand
TCAATCTTAGTTCTATTTTAATTTTATAATTTTTACCTAATCATTATGGAAATATTTATTTTAATTTTGATAGTTCTTGCTTTTGCTACAATTGTAGCTGCAACATTAGGATTTGGAGATAGCTTAATCTTTATAGCAATCACGGCTCTATTTATTAACATACTATTAGCTATAGTTTTAATCTCATTTTGGTCGTTTTGGATATCAGTTTTTAATGCAATAAAATACAGAGAATATATAGACAAGGTTTTTGTGAAAAAAAATGTTCCACCAGGAATAATTGGTGCCATACTGGGATCTTTGCTAATAACTATAGCCCCTTTAAAGTGGATCGAATTATTTCTGGGTTGTTTCATATTAATATATACGATATTTAAATCTTTAGAGATAAAAAAAGAAAACAGATTGAAATCTGAAACTAATAGCGAGGTTGAGCGTAATTTTAAAGATATTTCTGATCCAATTTTTTATCTAGGATCATTTTCTTATGGTTTTTTTGGGGGATTAATTGGAGCATCAGGACCAATTAATGTAATTTTATTGGAAAGAAAAGGGCATCAGAAAGAAAGTTTTATTGTAAATTTTGCAATATGTAGTGTAATTATTAGCAGTTTTAGACTTGGGATATATTTAGGAAGTGGTTTATTTCCTGTTGCTTTCCTTGCTGTATATCTCGCCGGATTTGTTGTTATTGTATTATCAATGAAGTTAGGGCATGCAATAACACCAAAAATTTCCAAGGAAAAATTTCAATTTTCTATTTTAATGCTATTATTAATTATTGGGATTAGAATGATTGTTAATTCACTCTTTTATTATTAAATAAGAATCTTTTTCTTATCCTGTTTAGACACTTTTAGATGGATAAGGAGGGTTACCAATATTTATTAAGGAATATTTTAGACCAGTATCAATAGGATAAAAGGGATCCTAATTTTGTTTATTCTGGGAATAATAAATATGGAAAAAGACCAACACTTCTTAGATAGCTAAAGAATTTTACTCTAAAATGCCAATATTAGGAATTTGTCTATGTCATCAAGCAATTGTCGAAGCTTTTGGCGAGGATGAAAGTATGGAATATGTGGGCAAAGCTAAAATAGGTCCTATGCATGGAAAGGAATCTAAAGTCTTTCACGACCAAGAAACAATTCTAAAGGATATCCCTAATCCACTTCAAGTAATTAGATATCACTCACTTTCCGCAAAATCCGATATTTTACCCCAGGACCTTAAAATCAGTGCGACTGCAGATGATGGAACGATCATGGGGGTTAGGCATAAACAATATCCTATAGAAGGGCTCCAATTCCATCCCGAGTCGATAAAAATGAAACCCTATGGGATGAAAATATTAAAAAACTTCTTGGAACTATGAATATCATTTAATAATTTAAAAAGGATAAATGAGATTTACGTTCTCTCACATTAAAAAGGAAAAAAAATTAGATTTAGAATTTCATTTTACTCAAGATATTAGTTTCTTTTTTATAATAAAAATTTATATAATAGAGTTCGAATTTATATTATAGAATGCAAACTATTAAAGAAAGATTAAAGAAAATAATTGATGATCAACCTGATGATGCATCTTATGAGGAAATCTTACGAGAAATGCTCTTTGATAAAATGATTGATAGAGGTTTACAAGATTCAAAAGAAAATCGAGCAATTTCCAATAAAGAAATGGAGCATCGTATTAAGACATGGTAAATATTCGATGGACAACCGAATCAGAGATTTGGCTTAAGGATATCCACGAGTATATTTCAAAAGATGATAAAGAAAAAGCAGATTCAGTTATAAATGGAATATATAATAAAGCACAATTACTTCTTGAATTTCCAAAAATTGGCCAAAGATATAAGCTAACTAATGAAGGAGATGTTAGAATCTTATTATATGGTCATTATCGTATTGTTTATATCCTAAAAAATAAAAATGATATTGATATTCTTGGTGTATTTCATGGATCATTAGATTTAGACAGATACTTACATTTAAGTTAAGATCTTACAATACCAAGATATTATGTTTAAAGACGTTCCTAATCCACTTCAAGTAATTAGGTATCATTCCCTCGCTGCTAAATCTGATATCTTACCTCAAGACCTAAAGATTAGTGCGACTGCGGATGATGGAACCATTATGGGCATCCGACATAAGAAATTTCAAGTTGAAGGGCTTCAATTCCATCCCGAGTCGATAAAAATGAAACCCTATGGAATGAAAATATTAAAAAACTTCTTGGAACTATAAAATACTTTTTATCTATTCTTATCAAATAAGTAGAAGCATACAAGGATTATCCAGGCATATATAGAGAATAAATACACCCATTCATAAAAAATATAAGAAGGAAATCCAATTACCAACAATATAATAATTGTAGGCATAATTAAAATCATATAGACTCCGATACTATGAGGTATATTGGTCCGATATATGATAATAACTAAACCATAAGAAATCGTGGAGATTATACCTCCAACGATGGCAAAGATAGCAAATAAAACATGTATTTCTCGGTTGACATCTAATATAATAATACCTGTTACTATCATATTGAGAAAAATCATGAGCATGCCAAAGAATGCCAAATTGATTATTTGAGGTTTTTTTTCTTGGTTTTCTTGAATCTGGGACATTAATTGTTTCCTTATGAAAAAGGTTAGGGGTATGAAAAAGGGTCCCGAAATAACATTACCAATAGTTCTCATATAAGGAAAGGGGGTATATTCACTATTTCCCATATCGCTAATATAATTATCTAACATATTATAGCCTTTAGTTCCAAAAACCGCCGCAATTATGTAGCCTATAATTAGAGCTAATGATACAACGGTGAATGCGATAATGGTCGATATTTTAACAGTTTTTGGTTTAGTTAAATAATCATATACTTTATTTTTCATCGTTTATTTCCAATCTTTTTAAATACCCTTTTAATTCTTTTCAATTCGTTTTTAATATTTTGCACTTTCGATGGTTTTAGGTCATAAATCTTCCACATACAGATAAATGCAATTAGATAAAATAGTTTAATATATTTATATTATTAATAATAATTGATTGACATAAAATAAGTTTAAAATGAGTTTAAAATGAGTTTAAAAGATAAACTTTCAGAGAAGAAGAAACTGCTATATAATTACTTAATTAATCCAAAAGTGACAAGACGTAATATAATTTTTATCACAATATTTTTTCCAACAATGATCATAATTGGTTTTATCGTAGCGCTCTCCTTTGGAGGTACTGAAATACCTCTTGGAGCTTATAATATAATTGATAATTACATAAGTGATATGGGTTCTCATCGATATACCCCAATTCCCAAATTCCTTGATGATAGTGTCATGATAACAGCTGTTTTGTTAGTTCCACCATGTTTTTACATAAAGCATGTATTCGATTCAAAATCAAAACAATCAGAATCTTTAAACGTGCCAAAAGGTTATTCAACCTTTGTATTAATAATGATGCTTATTGGAGTGTTTGGTATTTTTAGTTCAGGTTTTATATCTGAAGATGTGGCAATTAGCTTATATCCAGTAACTTCAAGTGCATATGATTTACATGATATCCTTTCCACTGTCCAGTTTGTTGGGCTTGCTAGTGCTGGATTTCTTATTGGAATTATTTTAGTGCGTTATCCTTCAGGAATTCTTGAATTAGGTGCTTACGAAAACAAGTCAAAGATATATCCAATTTTATTGGGATTAGTAATGATTTTTCTCACACCAATATTAACTATCTTATACTTGGTAGAATTTCCACCATCATCACCGTTTTGGGAATGGATGTTGTTTTTCTCCCTTTTTGGATGGATTTTAGCCATAGGAATAGTAATTTTACACCAGATTAAGACAGAAGAGCTGAAGTAATATTAATTTTGTTTTTTGTAAAAATAATTTTTAATAGTTCATATGTAATTTGGTTCAAGAATTTTAGAATTTTAAACTAAATATAATTGCGATTTATTCCATCCCGAGTCGATAAAAATGAAACCCTATGGGATGCAGATATTAAAGAATTTCTTGGAATTATAATTAACTATTTACCTTGTTTAAGCATCAATTCTTAGTTTAATCAGTTCGATTTACTAAAGCAGATTTTATTTTTTTAGGATCACGAGAATGGTGAAATATGCCCATAACAATAATTAAATCATTTTTAACGATATAATAAAGCGCATACGGAAACTTTCGCAATAAGTAACGGTGATAATTTTTATATATTTTTGGAAATTGAAGAGGATTTTCCGTTATCATTTCTATACTTGAATAAAAGATTTGAAGAAAGTCATGTCCAAGACCAGTAAGGTTTTCTTCGTACCAAGAGTAGATTTTTTGAAGATCTCCTTCAACTTCGGGGTGAAATCTTAAAGAATGGTCTGAACTCATTTTTTAATTCGCTTTTTAAGGTCTTCAATAGATAAAAGAGTATTCCTATTTAGCGTCTTTTCACGCTTGTCTAGTTCTTGCTCATGACTTTTAGGGATTGGGTTAGATTCAATCTCAGATCTAATGCTATCCCATAAATTTTCAACAAGCGAGATCTTTTCCTTAGTTGATAATTTGATTATATCAGGAAATTTATCTAATTCCATATTTTAAAATAAGTGTTCTAATAATTTATTTTTTATTTTCTTATCTCATCAGAACAATTTTAGATAAATAAAAGGTGAATGATTCATTAAAAGGTAGTTCGTTAGTGTTTGAATCTTTTAATAAGCTAGAGATTAATATGTTAGAATCAATAATAAGCTTCATTTTTTCAATTTTTCAAGATAATATTTATGCTTTTGCCAACTTCTTAGAATAATAATGTGAACATAGAAATTAAGACAAATAAGAATTATTAAATTGGTTAATAAATATTAAATGGTGATAAAATATGAAATTTAAATAAGCTACCATAATAGTTGAGGATATGGATTCATACTCATTACATTCTTATTAGTTATATGTATATTTTAATCTTATTTTTAGATAATATCAAAATTAATGAATTCCAGTCGAAGAGCTCCAATTCCATCCCGAGTCGATAAAAATGAAACCCTATGGGATGCAAATTCTAAAAAATTTCTTGGAATTAAAAAAATAGAAAAAGATATAAGAATAAGATGTCATTCTTATATTAGAAAAATTGATTGGATGATAAATTTGTCTGAATTAAACGATAAAATACTCCAAGAAGCTTTATCGCTCCCTTCACATCTACGAACGCAACTGATTGATGAATTAATAAGGAGCCTTAATGTTCCAATCCAAGAAGAAGTGGATAAATTATGGGATGAAGAAATTGAACGGCGCCTTTCTGAGATTGAATCTGGTAAAACAAAACTAATTCCTGGTGAACAGGTCTTTAAAGACATACGAAACCGGTTTGATAAATGAACTATAGATTTCATCCTTTAGCCATCGAAGAGTTAAATACTTCGATTGACTATTATGAAGGTGTTCGCCCCGGATTAGGACTGAATTTTTCTGAGGAAGTATACTCCACTATTCAACGAATATTACAATTTCCTAAAGCTTGGACAAAATTTTCAGAAAACTGTCGAAGATGCCTCACACAGCGATTCCCTTATGGAATCATTTATCACATTAAAAAGGAAGAAGTCATAATTGTGGCGGTAATGCAACTAAACCAAAAACCAAAGAAATGGGATGACCGTTTAGAATAAGTTTATCTTTAACGAATCGAATATAATAAGCTCATATTATCATTAAATTTATATATAGTCATGGTAAAAGAAATAAGATAAACTAATGGAATTGTTGCTATATTTCCAATTGTCTATTTGAGAGTAAGAAAAATAATTAAATATACTTATACATATTATTTCTTTTTATGTATTAAGAATTCACCATTTTTTAATCCAGTATGTTCTCCATTTTTTACAGTAAGACCACCATTAACGATGACATATTCGATTCCTTTAGGATGTTGACGTCCATTACTAACTGTTGCGATGTCTTCTATTATATCATAGTTAAATATTGTTATGTCTGCTTTCATTCCTTCTTTGAGGGACCCTCTATCGGGGATTTGTAACTGTTCTGCAGGTAAAGATGTCATCTTTTTAATAGCAGTTTCTAAATCTATCCAGTTCTCCTCTCGAACCCATCTTTGAATTACACGTGGAAATGAACCATAATTTCGAGGATGAACGTTTTGTTTAGGATTTGTTATTACAATTCCATCCGAACAAGCGCACACGTATGGGCGTCTAAAGAGAGGTAACATTCCATTTTCTTCATCCTTGGTCTTC